>NZ_CFHTCS010000035.1:0-20886 GCF_984369615.1 Martelella sp.
CCCGCCTATAATGAAAGTTTCAACGCGCTTTATGCAGCCGACATCGAGGCGCTTGCCGGCGGGCTTTCGTCGCTGACGGGCCAGATCCATGCCGAGATGGGCACCAGCGCCGTCCGCGCCATTGGCCGCTTCGCCGACCGCATCGAAGAGCGCCAGATGGGGCTTGCCACCGGATGGCTCTCCGAGACGGGAACACCCTATGGCGCCGGCGAGGTCTGGGTCAGCGGCAATCACGCCCATACGGACGTGGGTTCATCCGGTGCGATCTCCGGCTATGACGTGAACGCCAACAATGGCGCGTTCGGCATCGACTGGCATTTCGGGCAGACCATTGCCGGCGTCGCGGGCTCCTATGAATATGCCGACATCTCGGCAAATGCGAACGGCGACGGCAATATCGGCACCTACCAGGCCGCGGCCTATGCCACGTTTGAAACCGCCGGCCCGACCGTGGCTGTGCACGGCGGGCTTTCCTATGGCGACCTTTCAACCAGCCGGCTGACCACGCTCGGCAATTATGCCGCTATGGCCAACGCCTCGGGCCACGGCATGGGCGGCTTTGCCGAGGCCACTGCCTTTCAGGAGTTCGAAATGGAGGCGCTGACGCTGACACCATCCGCCACGCTCGGCTATCGCGGCTTCCACCGCGATGCCATGGCCGAGACGGGCAGCCTTTTCGCGCTGTCATTGCCGGATGAAACCTTTTCCGAAACGCAGACCACGCTGACCCTGTCCGCCTCGCATCGCTTTGCGTTCGACAACGGGCTGAAGCTGGAGCCGGTGTTGAGCGCAGGCTGGCGCCATGATTTCGGCGATCTGGACCGGTCCTCAAGCCTCGCGATCTTCGGCAGCGGCTTTGACATATCCGGCGCGGATATCGGGCGCAACGCCTTTATCGGCCGCGTTTCCGTCAATGCCATCGCGTCGGATCGTTTCACCTTTGGTGCAAGCTACGAGGCGGAACTCAGGGACAATCTCATCAGCCAGATCTTTTCCGCCAATGCCAGCCTCAAATTCTAGAGAACCACGTGCAAGCTCAAAACAGGGGAAACAATGTCATGAAACGCGCTCATTCTCACGTCGCCTCGCCAATCCTGGCCGGGGTAGGTCTTCTGATTGTCGCCGGCTTGACCGGCTGCGAGGTATCGGACGGTTCCGTGCCATCGGTCTCGACCGCGCCCGGCTACCAGTCGACTGCGGCCGCGCAAAAGGAGATGAAGGACTCGGTTGTGGGGAAATGGAAAATGTACCCGGCAATCGGTCCGACGAAACGCAACTGCTCGATCGAATTCAAGGCGAGCGCCTTCGACCCGCACAAGGGCCGCGTCAGCACGTTCGCCTGCAACCTGGTCGAGGGTCTCGGCAGCATCAACGGCGTCAGCCGCATCAATGGCTGGGAACGCAAGGGCCGCACGATCATCCTGTCCGCCATCGCGACGCCCAATATCGGCTCGTTCGACCTGCCCATCGATTCCTACCGCGACCGCGTCTACGGCAGCACCAAGGACGACATCCGCTTTGTGATGGTTCGAGACTGATTTCGATTGGCACACCTAGGCTCAGGACTCGTTGATCAGAGCCAGCCTTGGCGAACGACAGATCAGGATCGAGAGTGCCGCCTTACGCAATGTAGGTCAATGTCCGCTTTGCCGTCTTGCCATTCGGAAACCTGCCTGACAGGTTACGGCCCCGTTTCTGCCGGTCCGGAGAGCGCTTCCATTTCGGTCATTCGAAGAAACCCGGCGCTATCTGTAAAGCTGCCATTCGTTGCGCAATGTTCGGAGACCTATCGACGGCGGGGAGCCGACCTTCGCTGCGGCGACAATCCGAACACTCAACCAAGATGGAAGCCGTCATCTAGAGCAGTCCACAATCGAGGAGTGTTCTGCATCGCCGCAAAACGGCTCCGAATCCTTTATTGCCAATAGCGGCGGCCGTAGCGCTAGCTATCAACCCGGCCTTTGCGGACGAGGTAGTCGATGACAGTGGAGACGCGGGGGGGCAGCGCGGCCGATTTCCCGAGGTAGACGATGTGGAATTCTTCGTGGGCGAGTTGCGCCTCCGGGACAAGCTGCAAGCGGCCTGAGGCAAGGTCGTCCCGGACGAGGAACCGGCCCACGCGTGCGGCACCATTGCCATGCTGTGCCAGGGCGGCCAGCGTATTACCGTCTGTCGCACGCAGGCGCGCGCTGGTGTCGCGCCAGATCGGATCGCGGCGGGCATAGGCGAACCCCAAGGTGTCGGCGGGCGCGTCCGGAGCCCGCACGGCGACAATCTCGCTGACCCCGAGCGACCGGGCCCGCATCGCGGAGTCCGGCAGCGGTCCGGCCCTGATGCCAAGGTCGACCGGCCGCCCGCCCATGTCGATCAGGCCATCCCCGATCAGCAGCTCCACTTCGAGTTCCGGGTGCTCACGCAGGAGCACAGGCAGGATCGGTGCAAGAATGTGGTTTGCATAGGCGGCGCTGGTCGCGATGCGCACCGTCCCAGCCACCGGACCGCAGCCGACTTCCCGCTCGGCCTGATCGAGAGCGGCAAGGATACTGCGGGCCGAGCGCGCGAAGGCCTCGCCTTCTTCGGTGATTGCGATGCTGCGCGTGGTGCGACGCACCAGCATGGCCCCCAGCCGCTGCTCGAGACGTGACATCGTCTTGGACACGGCAGAAGGTGTCATCCTGCGGACCAGCGCGGCGGCGGAAAAGCTGCCCTCGTCGACGACGGCCAGAAACACTTCCATTTCCTGTAGGCGATTGATTTCCCGCATCGGCACAACCTGTGAATTGAAGGAATAAGATTTGTTATCATTTAGCTAGTTATATCACAAGTTCTGACCTGTCAGTCTCTCCCCAGCCGCACCGCGCATCATAAGGAGACAGCCAGGTGGACCTTTCACTACAAGCGGACAAGGCGGGGACATCCGCGCGAACGCCCCCTCTCATTGCTCTCGGGATCGGAGCCTTCGGCATCGGCCTCACGGAGTTCATCATCATGGGGCTGCTCCCGCAGGTGGCGCAGGATTTCGGCGTCAGCCTGCCCTCCGCAGGGCAGCTGATCACCGGCTATGCGCTTGGCGTCACCTTAGGCGGCCCGCTGCTGGCAGTCGCGGCGAGCCGCCTGCCGCACCGGGCCGTGCTGATGCTGGTCATGACCATATTCACTGCCGGGAACCTGCTCTGCGCCCTCGCTCCTGGCTTCGGACTTGCCCTGACGGCGCGGGTGATCACCGGTTTCGCCCATGGCACCTTTTTCGGGACAGGGTCTGTCGTTGCGCAGGCGATCGTGCCGCCCCATCGCAAGGCCTCGGCCATCGCCACTGTCTTTACCGGGCTGACGCTTGCCACGGTGCTGGGCCTACCCTTCGGCACATGGCTGGGCCAGATTTTCGGCTGGCGCGCCACCTTCTGGGCCGTGGCGGGCATCGGGGTGCTGGCCTTGGCCGCAATCGCCGCCTTCGTGCCGCAGACCGACGCTGGCACACCGCTGAAGCTGCGGCAGCTTGCGCTGTTCCTGCGGCCGGCGCCGCGGCGGGCGCTCACGATGACGGCCCTGGGCTACGCGGGCGTCTTCATGGTCTTCACCTATATCACCCCGCTGCTGACCGATGTGGCCGGCGTGCCTGATGAGCGCGTGGCGCTGTACCTGCTGCTCTTCGGATTGGGGGTCTTCGGTGGCAATCTCGCGGGCGGATGGCTGGCGGATCGCTGGCCAGGTGCGTCGGTTCGGGTGGTTCTGGCAGGTCTCGCCGCGGGACTTCTGGCGCTGCGTCTGGCCTTGTCCCTGCCGTCGCTTGCGGCCCTCGCGATGGTGCTGCTCGGGCTGCTGGCATTTGCCACGCTCGCCCCACTGCAATCCCACATGATGGCGCGCAGCCCCGATGGCGCCGATACGCTCGGGGCCACCCTCAACATCTCCGCCTTCAACCTCGGCAATGCCATCGGCGCATGGCTTGGAGGCTTGGCCCTCGCTGCGAGTCTTGGTCTGCCCTCCCTCCCGCTTCTTGCGGCCCTCCTGCCACTGACCGCCCTGGCCCTGGCCTTCATTCCCGAAAGGACCTGACATGCGCTCTCTTTTCCCGGCAACAATTCTGACACTGAGTCTCGCCGCCCCTGCGTTGGCCGAAAGCTGGACGCCAGCCTGGATGGCCAGCCCGCAAGCGGTCTGGGCTGACACCTCTGTTTTCGAGACTGGCCTTCCAGATAGCATCGCCGGTGCGACGATCCGCCAACCCCTGACGCTTGGCTTTCCGGCCGGGAGGATAAGGCTGGTACTGTCCAATATTCACGGCAACCAGCCCCTTCCGGTCGATGCGGCAACTCTGGCGCGCAGTCGCGGCGCAGCAGGTGTCGAGGCCCCGCAACAGGTGCTCTTCGGCGGCAGGCACGATGCCGTCATTGCGCCGGGGGCAGTTCTCGTGTCGGACCCAGTGCCTTTTGCGGCCGAGGCCGGGGATCGCGTTGCCGTCACGCTGACCTTCGGGCCGGACGCTGTTGCGCAGGATTTCCACTGGGACGCCCGCGAGACGAGCTACGTGATCGACGCGGACGAGCAGGCCCCGAAGGTGCTGTCCGAGATCCCGGCGCGGCTGACCCTCAGCGCGGTGCTGTCAGATCGCCCCGCGCGGCAGGTGGTTGTCGCCATGGGAGATTCAATCACCGACGGCAATGGCGCCCCGATGGATGCCATGGCGCGCTGGCCCGACTTCCTGGCCAGCACCCTTTCGTTGAAGGACATCGCGGTGGTGAACGCAGGCATCTCTGGCGGACGACTGCTGAGTGACGGCATGGGCTGCAGCGTCCTGGCACGCCTCGGACAGGATGTGCTCGCGCTGCCGTCGGCGGATACGTTGGTGCTGCTCATCGGGACCAATGATATCGCCTGGCCGGGTACGCCGTTTTCCCCGGACGAGGCGCCGATGCGTCTTGAGCGCCTTCAGGCCGGGTTCCTGCAGGTCGCGGCCCGTGTGCACGCGCAAGGTATGCAACTGATCCTCGGAACTGTTCCGCCCTTTGAGGGCGCGCTGCCGGGCACGCCGATGGAGGCGACCTACTGGTCTCCCGAAAAGGACGCCCTGCGCCGGGCGCTGAACGACTGGTTGCGCGAAGCGGATTTCCACGATGGGCTCGTGGATTTCGACCGGGTGCTGAGCGCCCCGGAGGATGACGCGCGCCTGAACCCGGACCACGACAGCGGCGATCGCCTTCACCCCGGCGCGCAAGGCAACCGCGCCATGGCCGACGCCGTCTCCGCAACTCTTCTGAAAGGACAAGACCGATGAACATAGATCTTCACGGCAAGACCGCACTTGTTACCGGCTCGACCAAGGGGATTGGCCTCGCCACGGCAAAAGGACTGGCCGCGGCAGGCGCCAGTGTCATACTTCACGGTCGGAATCCGGAAGAGGTCACCGAGCTGGCCGGTGCGCTCGGCATGCACGGCGCTGCGGCCGACCTCGGGACGGCAGACGGCTGCGCCCGTCTGGCCGATGGTGCCGGAGAGGTCGATATCCTCGTCAACAACGCCGGTATCTTTGCCCCAGGCGACTACTTCGAGACAAACGACGCGGAATGGGAGCGCCACTGGCAGGTGAACGTCATGAGTGCGATGCGTCTCAGTCGCGCGCTGGCCCCAGCAATGATCGCGAAGGGCTGGGGACGCATCGTCATGCTCGGCTCGGAGTCGTCCTTCAACATCCCGTCCGAGATGATCCACTACGGTGTGAGCAAGGCGGCGGATGTGGCGCTGGCGCGGGGACTGGCCAAGCGGCTCGCAGGGACGGGCGTGACGGTGAATTCGGTCCTACCCGGCCCGACGCTGAGCGACGGCTTGCGCGATATGCTGGCCGGCCGCGTGGCGCAATCGGGCCGCACCATCGAGGAAGTCGCCACGGAGTTTGTCATGGAGGCCCGCCCCGGTTCGATCATCCGACGCGCCGCGAGTGTCGAGGAGGTCGCCCATATGATCGTCTATGCCTGCGCTCCTCAGGCGTCGGCAACCACAGGCGCAAGCCTGAGGGTCGACGGCGGAGTGGTCGAGACTTTATGACACCACGCCAACTGATCGCTCTCGGAAAGACGGCCGGAACGGGTCCGGTCAAACTCCAGCGCCATGGCAATTGGCTCCGCATTTTTGCCAAAAGGATTCCAAGACGCAAAGTGGTTGCCTTCCCTCCGCTGGATGCACTTTGCTTTCGGGATCCAAGGTGGCTTTGCAATGCAGTGGGGAGCTTCGACCCGCGCCGAGGCTTGCACCCACAGCGAAAGGCGGCTTCGAATGGCCGCGTTGCAGCATCCTGAACCGGTGGCGAACGTCGGCTTTGGGCCGAAATCGACTACCCGCCCAAAAAGCGCGAGTGACCGCTTCGCCGGGCTCGTTTCCGAAAGCCGCCATTCATCTCATTCCGGCCCCTTTCCGGTCAGTCAGCTGCACGTCTCCGCTTCGGAGGCTGAGGCTTTCTTTCTTCTGCCCGCAGAAGCGGAGGCCCTCAGGACAGTTTTCTCCAACAAGACAGAGAATAATGCTGATCACAATGAATAGGAACCCGTGCGAACAGCCAGAGACGGTCGAACAAAAGCTCGGCTCAGGCATCAATCGGGAGATCTTCAATTTCATTTATTTAATAAATTAATTTGACGAGGGGTTTTGTGATGTGCATGATCAGTTCAGCCAAAGGGAGGTTCAGATATGGCGCATTTCACACTCACACGACGTTCATTTCTTGCCACGACGGCAGCCGCCTCGGTCTCGTTATCGATGCCGGCGATCGCGCAGTCGCGCGAACTGGTGATGATTTCGAACCGGGGAAATCCGAGGCAGCGCGCAGCGCTCGAAAAGATCGCCGCCGATTTCGGCAAGGCCGCCGGCGTCAAGGTCTCGGTCAACAATATGGATCACGAGGCCCACAAGACCGCGATCCGCAACTACCTTGTGGCAAGCCCGCCGGACATCTGCTTCTGGTTTTCCGGTGAGCGTATGCGTGGCTTCGTCGAACGCGGCCTGTTCGACGACATTTCCGATCTGGTGGATCGGGAAGGTTGGAAGTCCGTCGTGCCGTCCATGAGCGCGGTTACGGTTGGCGGCAAACAATACGGCCTGCCGACATCCGGCATCCTCTGGGGGCTTTTTTACCGCCAGGATACGTTCGACGAACATGGGCTGACTCCGCCGGAAACCTTCCAGGACCTGCTGGCTTTCGGCGAGAAATCCAAAGCGGAAGGACTGACGCCGATCACGATCGGAACCAAGAACATGTGGCCGGCCGCCGGCCTGTTCGACCATTTCAACCTGCGCATCAACGGTCTCGAATTCCACCAGGCCCTGATGGAGGGCAAGGTCTCCTATACTGACGCCCGCGTCGTCAAAGTCATGGACACATGGGCGGAAGCTGTGAACGCGGGGCTGTTCACCCAGAACGCAACCTCCTACGCTTGGGAACAGGCCGCCACCGCTCTGGTTCAAAAGCGCGCGGGCATGATGGATCTCGGTCTCTTCATCAAGCAGGCCTTCCCAGAAGACGAGCTCGACCAGGTCCGCTTCCAGCTTTTCCCGACCGTCGATCCTTCGGTCGGCCGTTTCGAGGATTTTTCGGTCGATTCTGTCCATATTCCTTCCGGCGCGCCGCATCCTGAAGTCGCGCGCGAATTCCTCGCCTATTTCTATCAGCCGGAAAACCTGAAGGCCTATGTGGAGCCGGAAGGCAATGTGCCGGCCCGCACGGACGTCGATCTCACCAGCGATCCAATTGTCGCCATGGCGACCAACGCGCTGAAGAAGGTCGAGGGCACAGCGCAATATTACGACCGCGACACCAGCCCGGATGTCGCTCAGGCGGGTCTGAAGGGTTTTCAGGAATTCATGGTCCATCCGGACAGAGTCGACCGTATCCTCCCGCAAATCGAGCGCGCCCGCGAACGCGCATACGGCGCACTCTGAAAACCGGAGGCGGCGGCCACCTTCTCTCCCGGCCGCCGCCTCCGGCTGCATTCTTCATGGAAAAAGGGAGGCTTTCTTGACAACGCCTCGTCAGAAAATGCTTGAGCGGTGGACGCCCGCTCTTCTTCTCGCGCCCGGGCTGATCCTGTTCTTTGGCGTCATCGTTTTTTCAGCGTTCAGGACCTTCTGGATTTCGCTGCACGAGTGGGACGGTTTCGGTACCGCCGTCTATGTCGGACTGGCGAATTACCGGGAATTGTGGACGGACCCGCAGTTCTGGATGTCGCTCAAGAACAATGCCATCTGGCTGGTCGTGTTCCTGCTCGCACCGCCACTCGGCCTCGCAATCGCTCTTCTGGTGAACCAGAAAATCGCCGGCATGCGGTTCGCCAAATCGCTGTTCTTCATGCCGCTGGTGCTCTCGCTGGTGACGGTGGGTGTCATCTTCAGCTGGTTCTATGACCCGACATTCGGCATTTTGGCAAAGATTTTCGGTCTCTTCGGCGCCGAAGCGCCCGCCCTTCTTTCGAGCGAGCGATACGTGACCTTTGCCGTCGTCTTTGCCGGGCTCTGGCCGCAAGTTGCGTTTTGTCTGGTGCTGTTCCTGGCGGGCCTCAACAATCTCGATTCCGAGATTATCGGCGCCGGGCGCGTCGACAATGCCCGCGGCTGGCAGATGTTGCGTCATGTCGTGTTGCCGCAGCTCAAACAGGTCAGTTTCATCGCCATCGCGATCTCGATGATCGGCGCGCTTCGCTCCTTCGACATCATATCGGTGATGACCTCGGGCGGCCCGTTCGGTTCCTCCAGCGTGCTGGCCTATCAGATGTATGAGGAATCGCTGTTTTCCTATCGCTACGGATACGGCGCGGCCATCGCCACGGTGCTGTTCGCGATCATGCTGATCTTTATCGTCTGGTATCTCGCAAACCTTCTGAAAAACGAAAACGGGGCTTGAGCGATGTATCCGAAACCTATTCCTCCGTCGCACCGCAAGAGCCGTATTCTCTATATGACCGGCGTCTGGGCCGTGCTCGCCATCTGGCTTTTGCCTGTCGCGGCGATCATCATGACGTCCTTCCGGACCTTCGACGACATCATGGCCGGCAATTACTGGGGCTGGCCGACCAAGTTCAACATCCTCGAAAACTATGCGGCGATCTTCCAGCAGACCGACATGCTGGTCTATTTCCGCAACAGCCTGATCATCACCATCCCGTCGGTGGTCCTCGTGCTCGCGCTTTCGACGATGACCGGGTTTGTTCTGTCCCGTCACAAGTTCGCAGGCTCGACGCTGCTGTTCGCGGCTTTCATCGCCGGCAATTTCATGCCCTATCAGGTATTCATGATCCCCGTGCGCGACCTGATGGTCTCGCTCGGCCTCTACGACACTTACGGCGCGCTGATCCTGTTTCACGTCTCTTTCCAGCTCGGCTTTGCCACGCTGTTCATGCGCAATTTCATCGCGGCGCTGCCGGGAGAGCTTTTCCAGGCAGCCCGCGCGGAGGGCGCCTCCCCGATGCAGATACTGAGGATCATCGTCGTGCCACTTGTCCGGCCCGCGCTAGCGGCGCTGGCAATCCTGCTCTTCACCTTCATCTGGAATGACTATTTCTGGGCGATCGTTCTGACCCAGACCGACGCTGTCAAACCCGTGACCGCCGGTCTCGCCAACCTGCGCGGCGAATGGATTTCCGCCTGGAACGTGATTTCCGCCGCAACACTGTTTGTCGCCATCCCCCCCGTGCTGATGTTCTTCCTGATGCAGAAGCATTTCGTCTCCGGCCTGACTATGGGCGCGGTCAAGGGTTGAGGCCGAAAGGAATTTTGAAGATGTCCAACGTCACACTGAAGAACGTCAACAAGCATTATGGCCCGTTTCACGCCCTGAAAAATATCGATCTCGATATTGTGCCGGGCGAGTTCGTCGTCATGGTCGGCCCGTCCGGATGCGGCAAGTCCACGCTGCTGAAAACCATCGCCGGACTAGAAGAGGTCACCAACGGCACGATCGACATCGCCGGGCGCGACGTGACCCGCGAGGAGCCAGGTGATCGCGGCATCGCCATGGTGTTCCAGTCCTACGCACTCTATCCGCATATGACGGTGCGGCAGAATATGGGCTTCGGGCTCAGGATCATGAAACGTCCGGCCGATGAGATCGAGGCCGCCGTTCAGCGCGCGGCAAAGATCCTCCGTATCGAGGAACTGCTGGAAAAGAAGCCGGCCCAGCTTTCCGGCGGCCAGCGTCAGCGCGTCGCGATCGGCAGGGCGATTACCCGCGAGCCCCATGTCTTCCTGTTCGACGAGCCACTGTCCAACCTCGACGCGGCACTGAGAACACAGATGCGCGTTGAGCTCGCAACGCTGCACAAGGACTTAAACGCCACGATGATCTATGTGACCCACGATCAGATCGAGGCGATGACGATGGCCGACCGGATTGTCGTGCTGCGCGCCGGCGTGATCGAACAGGTGGGCACACCGCTCGGGCTTTACCACAACCCGGCGAACCGCTTCGTGGCATCCTTCCTTGGTTCACCCCGTATGAACTTTTTCGAGGGAAAGATTACGAACGTTGAAGACAGACGTGTGGTCGTTGATGTGGAAGGGTTACCGCCGCTTTCCTTCGGGAATATCCGCGAAGGCCACGGCCTGAAGCAGAACGCCACTGTGGCCGTCGGTGTTCGGCCGGAGCATCTTCGCTTGTCCGACGATCACGAGATCCAAGCACAGGCAAAGATCCGTCTTTCGGAGCAATTGGGCCGGGAAACCGTGCTCTACGCCGATGCCGGTGCCTTGAAGACCGTTGGATCCGATACCGGCACCTCCGACGTGACACTGCTTGCCGGACAAGGCGACATTCCGGCCGAAGCCAGCAGGGTGACATTCGGCTTCGATACCACTAGCGCCTACCTCTTCGGCCCTGACGGCCAGACGCTGACCACCGAGAAAACCATCGGCGCCTGATGGCGCCTCCCCGCATTGAAACTATTCTGAAGGTTTCGTCATGAAGAAGAAGAACAATCCCGCGCCGCTATCGGTGTGGCGTCCGATCAATATCGACCGCTTCATCATCGGTGTCCCACATTATCCCGAACATGTGGACGAGAGCTATTGGGAGCGAGATGCCGAACGCATGGCAGCAGCCGGCTTCAACGCCGTGCGCATGGGCGAGTTCGCCTGGCATATCTGGGAACCCTATCAGGGCCATTTCGATTTCGATCTGTTCGACCGCGCCATCGCGGTGCTTGCCCGCCACGGCATCAAGACCATCCTCTGCACGCCGACGGCAACGCCGCCGCGCTGGCTGACGATGGCGCATCCCGAAATATTGCGCGTCGACGAAAACGGACGGCAGGCAAGCCATGGCTCGCGCCAGCACGCAGACACCACCAGCCCGGTGCTGAGAGACCATTCCCGCCGGATCACCCGCGCGATGGCAGAACACTACAGAGACAAGCCGGATGTCATCGGCTGGCAGACCGACAACGAGCTCAACACCACGACGTCGCTGAGCTTTTCGGAAAGCTGTGCTGCCGAATTCCGCAAATGGTGTCATCTGCGCTACAAGACGATCGACGCGCTGAACGCCGCCTGGGGCGGCGATTTCTGGGCCACCCATTACGATAATTTCGATCAGGTCGTATTGCCGCTGCCGATGGCGCCCGGCCATGTGTCGCCCGGCCACCGTCAGGACTATCACCGCTTCCTCGCCGATGCGACGGCCGCCTTCCAGCACGATCAGGTCGAGATCCTGCGCGCCGCCAATCCGGACTGGTTCGTGTTTCACAATCTTGGGCAGCTGGAAGACATCGATTTCCGCGGCCAGTTCGGCGAGGATCTCGACTTCATCGGCTTCGACATCTACCCGATGCTCTATGACGAAATGCGACGCACGGGTGGCCATGCCTATACCCAGGCGCTGCAGCTCGATATCTGCCGCGCCTATAGCGGCAATTTCATCGTGCCTGAACAGGCCTCCGGCTTCGGCAGCCAGCCGACGTTCTCGACCATGACGCCGGAGCCCGGCGAGATGCGGCGCATGGCCATGAGTTCGGTCGCGCGCGGGGCCGACAGCCTGATGTTCTTCCGCTGGCGTCCGGCGCATTTCGGCGCGGAAATCTACTGGATGGGCATCATCGATCACGACGATGTCCCGCGCCGCCGCTACGAGGAGGCAAAGCAGTTCGCCGGCGATATCGCCGCCATCGAAAAGCATTTGCTCGGCTCCAGCGTCCGCATGGATGTCGGCATCGCCGGCGCCGATTTCGATAATCAGGAAGCCTACCGCACGTATCCGATGGGCCTGCCCTCACCTCTGGAAGACGGCCTCCTCCTGCACCGGACCCTCTACCACCGCCATGTTGCCACGGGCTTCATTCATCCGTCCGATGATCTCTCCCGCCTGAAAGCGCTCTATGTTCCGCATTTCCTGATGTGGGACGATGCCTGGACCGAGAATGTCCGGCGTTTCGTCGAAAATGGCGGAACCCTGATCGTTTCGGCGATGACGGGAACGCGCACCCGCGACAACCATATCCATCGCGAACTCGCGCCCGCAAACGGCCTTGCCGACCTGCTCGGCGTTCGGGTCGAGGAGTTCGGCCGGATCGCTGCACCTGAAAGCGACGGTCTGTTCGAGCCGCCGGGGACCGACGCCGGCTTCAGGGCTTCGGGCGTTAAACGCCTGCCCGCCTGCTCGGCCGGTCGTCGCTATCTTCTGCGCCATGGCAACACAACTTTTCCGGCAAGTCACCTCTACGAGAAGCTGATCGTAGAAGACGACGTGGAAGCCCTGATGTCCTGGGGCAATCGCTTCCTCGATGGCGAGCCCGCCGTTACGATGCGTCGGATCGGCAAGGGCAAGGCCATCTATGCCGGAACCTATCTGACCGACGAACTGACCGAAAGGTTGGCGGATCTGTTGCGCGACGATGGTGTTCTGCCGCTTCTGCCGGACGCGCCCGAAACCGTTGAAGTAACCGAACGCATCGGTGCCAACGGAGAGCGGCTGTTGTTCATCCTGAACACGACCGACGAGCCGGCCAGCGTTACGCTTGCCGCGCCGGCGACAGATCTTCTGACCGGCACCAGCCATTCCGGCACACTCGAACTTGGGGCCTATGGGGTTTCTGTTCTGCAGCCGTGAAATAGGCTATAGCGATCAATACCGCGCCGCGCGACTGCGGCACGGTCCGATTTGCGGTCGCAGCCCTTTGCTGCGGCCGCCCTTGTTGAAATGGATGCCATTGAGAGATGAACCGCCGCGAGACACAGAAGATCGACCAGAAAACCGGGCGGGCGATCAACAGGCAGATGATTTTGAACATCATCCGCCGGTCCGATGGCCTCAGCCGGGCGGACATCGCGGCGCAGACGGGACTGTCGGCCGCAGTTGTCGGTTTTGTGATCCGCGAACTTCTCGACGAAGGTTATCTTGTCGAGGAAAAACCCCGTGATAGCCGGTCGGGCCGTCGCCCGGTACCGCTCAGGCTGAATGAGAACGGCCATCTGGCGATCGGCCTCAAGATCAGCAGTCGGCGTCTCGACTGTCTTCTGACCGATATTGCCATGGGATCGCTGGACAGGCTCTCCATCGATCTTCCTGACGGGAACCCGGCCACTGTTGTCGCCCACGCGCGACAGATTGTCGATGAAGTCGTCAGCCGCCAGAAGGGACCGAGACGCCCGATCCTCGGCGTCGGCCTCAGCCTCCCCGCAAGGGTCGATCCGGACGAGGGTATCTGTATCCGCTCCCACCGTCTCGGCTGGCGCGATGTTCCGATTGGTCCGATGATGCGTGAAGCGCTCAACCTTCCGGTATTCATCGAAGACGACACCTTGGCCTACGGGCTGGCGCACGCCCTGTTCGGCATCGGACAGAACCTCGGATCCTTCTGCGCGCTGGCCGTCGGCGAGGGTATCGGCTGCGCCTCGATCATCGATGGTCAGGTCTGGCGTGGCAGCCTGGGAAACGCGGGCAAGGTGGGGCATGTTTTTCATCAAGACGGCGGGCCGTTCTGCGAGTGCGGCCGGCGCGGCTGCCTCCAGACCTTCTACGCCGCAACGGCACTCGAGGAGCGCTGGAGCAAAGAGGGCCGCAAGTCCTCGCTTTGCGAGGCGTTGCAGAATGCCGATCAGGAAGCGCAGGCGCTCGTTGCAGAGGCCGGCGCCGTCATCGGTCGATATCTTGCCAACTGGGTTACCGTCGTCGATCCCGAGCTAATCGTTCTTGGCGGCGAAAGCACGGCATTCGGCGAGGCCTTTCTCGTGCCGATGCAGGCCGCGCTCGATCATTTCTACTACCGCGAACAGGGCCCGCGCATCGTGCCGGACGATACCAGCTTCTACTGGACGGCAGGTGCCGCCGCAGTCGCCATCCAGCACGTCTTCAAGGATCCCTATCCGACCTCCTGAGTATCTGAAAGGCTTCCGCACCCGTAGCGAAACCAAGATATTGATGAAGCAAAGAAACGCATTTCATAAGGCTCTCCCACCGCGGCTCAGTTTTGTTGCGCGGGTGACGACTAATGAACGGCATTTTTGCCACTGGATCTTCCATAACCGGACGATCAGGCAGCGGCCCCGTTTCTGCCGGTCGGCAGTGCACGCCCATTTCGGTCGTTCAGAGATTGCTGACCCGACACGCAAAGCTGCCGTTCATTGCACGATGTGCGAATGACCGTTGAGGGCGGTTTGGGGACGCTGCACAGCAAAGATGAGCAGCAGGCGAACGGGAGGTCCGAGCCGACCAAGGTCGGATCGTAGCGATGCTATACTGCTATGTGCAGATGCACCTTCAAACCAGCCCATTTCTAGCAGAACTCTTCAATTCGCACCCTGATCACTTCGCTGGGGTTCAGCACAAGAATGTCCTTGGACTGTAGGCGGTCGCCCGGTGCGTTTCGGGGGAGCCGGTCAGTTGTAGAATTATTTAAAATGTATATTTAGTATAAGGCGCCGGAATGACGCCGCATAACTTTGACAAATGCGTTTTGCAGATACGTTCTAAGACGGGCGTATTATATTTTTGAAGTCGAGCACCATAACTCATGAAACGACTGGACAATTGTGTGGAGCTCGATCAGGCGGAACACTGCAATGACGATAAAAAAATACTGGGATAAGGCCAGCCGGTTTATGGCGGTTCGGTCCGATAATCCTGAGCTTCTCCAAGCTCAATACCAATCGTTCGCCCGCCAAATGCCCATGATGTACCTGATACTCATTGCCAACACCTGGGCGCTTGCTATCACACATATGGCTGAAGCACCAATTTGGCTGACGATGCTGATACCAACAGCGTTCACCGTGACTGCTGGCACCCGTATTGTGTTCTGGTGGAAAGTGAGGAACACATATCCAAGTCTTGAAGCCGCGCAAGCCGCTCTGAAACAAACCAACCGCATCGCCGCCATTCTGGCTATCACGTTCTCCGCTTGGGCTCTCTCGCTGTTCCCCTATGGCGATCCCTATGCCCAGTCACATGTCGCCTTTTATATGGCGATCACGGTCATCTCCTGCATCTTCTGCCTGACCCATCTGCGGTCCGCCGCACTCTTAGTGACGGGCATTGTGAATGGGACATTTGTGGCCTTCTTTTCGTCGGTTGGGCAGCCCGTCTTTATCGCTATATCTATCAACGTCGCCCTTGTTTGCGTCGTAATGCTGGTCATTCTCATGACAAATTACCGAAACTTTGAGAAAATGATAATAGGGCAACAACAAACGCAAGCCCTCAGCAAAGAGAACCTGCGTCTGGCAAATCTTGACAGTCTTACCAATCTTGCCAACCGCCGTGCGTTTTTTGCTCATTTGCCCACCAGCATCGAGGCCGCGAAAGAAAACGGAACACGATTGGCACTTGGTGTGATGGATCTGGATGGATTCAAGCCTGTCAACGATATCTACGGCCATTCAGTTGGTGACAATCTGCTGATCGAAGTGGCGGCGAGATTATCGACACTACCACCCAACTACCGTTTATACCGTCTTGGCGGAGATGAGTTTGCCATTATTGTGATGGAAGCAGCCGAAGACGACCTCCTTGTTGTCAATTCCAACAAGCTGCTGGAACGACTGCTTGTTCCGTTCATTTTGCCCGAAGCGACGGTAAGGATATCGGCGTCCATGGGTATCGCCGTTTATCCTGACATCGCTTCGACCAAGGAACAACTGTTCGACCGCGCAGATTACGCGCTTTACCATGCAAAACGGAATAGGCGAGGCGCAGCTGTCCTGTTCAGTGCAGAGCATGAAAGTCGGATCAATGATGACTCGCGCATCGAACAAGCGCTCAAGCTGGCAAATCTTGCAGATGAACTCTCTGTGGTCTTCCAGCCTATCATTAATATCCGAACGCAACGCGTCTTGGGGTTTGAAGCATTGGCTCGCTGGAACAATCCAATACTGGGTCAGATCTCTCCAGCTCTGTTCTTTCCTATTGCAGAACGCGCTGGCCTCAGCGGCTTCCTAACAGAGCATTTGCTGCGACATGCACTGGTAGTCGCAAAAAAATGGCACAACGATATCCGTCTTTCCTTCAATCTATCCGTGCATGATTTGAACTCCCATGATGGCGTCCTTGCATTGGTGGGCATCATCAAGGGCAGCGGCTTCGATGCGCGCCGCCTGGATCTGGAAATCACAGAAACGGCCTTTATGCACGACTTCGAGCAGATGAAACAATCGATTGAGACGCTCAACCTACTGGGCTGCGGCATCTCGCTTGACGACTTTGGTACCGGTTATTCCAGCCTTTCGCGACTGCATTCCTTGCCGCTTACCAAAATCAAAATTGACCGGAGCTTCGTAACTGATCTTCACAAGAAACCCGCGAGCTACAAGATCGTCAAATCGCTTCTGGCGCTCGGCCACGATATGGAACTGGATTGCATTATTGAAGGTGTTGAGACCAAGGAAGAGTTGGCGGCACTGGAGAAGCTCGGCGGCACAATCATCCAAGGCTTTCTATTCTCACCTCCGATGTCAGAACAAGACCTTGAAGGCTTCCTATCCGGTAATCCTCCCGTTTTTAAGGGTTCTTCTCTGTAGACTCCCGCACCATTTTCAGTTTCTGTGCGGGCATTAAACCGCCGATGCGCTTAGGATGGCTGCAGAAAAATGCCAGCTTGCCGCTTATCATTTTCCAAAACCAGACAAGCCGGCCCCTTTTCTGTCGGTCCGCAAAGCGCCCCCAAATCAGATGTTCGGCTTCAGGTGCCAAGTCCTGAAAGCGGCCATTGGACCTCTATGCTTCAACGCAGAGCCTATTGGCCTTCCAATAGGGTATTCAGAAATGCGCGGACTGCAGGATTGGATCGCCGGCTCTCCGGCCAGACCGCTGTGATGTTGTGACGCTCGACCGAGTAATCGGACAAGACGGGAACCAACTCACCACGCTTGACCCAAGGCGTGGCCATGAAGCTGGTCGCCATGCCGATGCCGGCTCCGGCTGAGACGGTCGCGAGGACGGCTTCGCTCGCATCGACCACGATCGGAGACGACGGCACGACCTCAATTTCCCGCTCGCCGACGCGAAAAGGCCAGCGGAACAGTTGCCCGCTGTTTTGATAGCGCAGATTGACCGTCTGATGATCGTGAAGGTCATCGGGATGCGATGGCACGCCTGCTTGGGCCAGATAATCCGGCGCGGCATAGCAGCAAAGGCGATGCGCCGACAGTTTCCGTGAGAGGAGGCCCGAATCGGGAAGGTCTCCGATCCGCACTGCGAGGTCGATCCCTTCTTCAATCAGGTCGATCCGGTGATCGCTCAGCCTGAGGTCGATGGACACCTTTGGATGCAGCGCGCGAAAACGTGGCAGCACCGGCGCGATCACATGCAGTCCGATCGGAAGGGAAGTGGCAAGTCGCAATGTGCCGGCAGGGTCCGACCGCGCTGCCTTTGCCGCCTGTTCGATCTCCTCGGCATCGCGCAACAGTTTCAGTGCGCGCTCGTACAGGTCGCGGCCCTCATCGGTGAGAGTGAGGGAACGGGTGGTTCGGGTAAAGAGCGAGACACCCAGTTGCCGCTCCAGACGCTGCACGCTCTTGCTGACCGCCGAAGGCGAGATCCCGAGCGACCGCGAGGCAGCGGTATAACTTCCCAGAGAACCAGCACGGGCAAAGGCGATAAGGCCGGTCAGTCGTTCAAGTCCAGCTTGTTCCTTCATGGCACTATTAAAGCGACTTTGAGCATCATTATCAATCTCATGGCACACACTTACATTCGGTCAACGGCAACAATAACAAAGGAAGGTTTCGATGACCGAGATCATGAACGCAGTCCGACTGCATGAATTTGGAGCTCCCGAGGTACTGCGCTACGAGGAGGCACCGAAACCAGTGGCCGGGGCGGGTGAACTGATTGTCCGCGTGCATGCGGCAAGTCTCAATCCGCCGGATCTCTATCTGAGAGACGGCTACCGGGCGCTTCCTCCCGAATGGCGCCCCAGCCCGGACTTCCCGCTCATTCTTGGGACAGACATTTCCGGTGTGGTCGATGCAGTTGGCGAAGGCGTATCGGATTTCCAAGTCGGTGACGAAGTCTACGCGATGGTGCGGTTCCCGCATGATTTGATGACCGGAAGCGGCGCATATGCCGACTTTGTCAATGTCCCGGCTTCGGATCTGGCGCTGAAGCCGGCCGGCATCGATCATGCCCATGCGGCCGGCGCGCCGATGTCGCTTCTGACGGCCTGGCAGTTCCTCGTCGAGCTTGGCCACGATGCCCCAAACCCCTTCCAGGACTTGGCTCATGCGCCGTTGGCGCTCGAAGGCAAGACGGTGCTGGTCAATGGTGCCGGAGGAGGGGTAGGCCACCTGGCGGTGCAGGTGGCAAAGTGGAAGGGCGCTCAGGTCATTGCGGTTGCCTCCGGCAAGCACATGAATTTGCTGCGCGATCTCGGCGCCGATGTCGTGATCGACTACACGAAGCAGGACGCTGAGACAGCCGCGCAGGATGTGGATCTGGTGATCGACGCGGTTGGAGGCCCCGACATGGAGCGATTCCTCAAGGTCCTCAGGAAGGGAGGTGCCCTCTATCTGGTGAACCCTCTCGGCTTTACCGGACAGGAAGAAGCGGAAAGGCTCGGCGTCAAAGTGTCCTCCACACAGGTCCGCTCCAATGGTGCTCAATTGGCAGAAGCTGGCCGTCTTCTTGACGAGGGAACGGTCCGTATCGTGATCGACAGCCAATTTCCGCTTGCCGAGGCTGCGGCCGCGCATGAGCGAGCCTCAAGGGGAAGCATCCAGGGTAAGATCGTTCTTTTGGCCGACTAACTCAAGCCTCCCCTGGACCATGACAGTTCAGGGGATCTTTTTCCAGAGGAAGACCGAAATGCTGATTGTAACCGGATACATGCATGTCGATGCCGCTGATCTCGCGGATTTCGTCGCTGATCTGAAGGCACTGGCAATTGCCACGCGTCAGCGAGTGGGCAACATCTCCTATGATGCGGCGGTGGATGATCCTCGCGCCGGCCGATTGCTGATCGCAGAACGTTGGGCTGACCAGGCCGCGCTCATGGCTCATCTTGCGGCTGAAGATACGACGGAATTCATCGCGCGTTGGAGCGGACGATCACAAGTCGACATTCGAAAGTACGACGCCTCGAATGAACGAGACCTTGCTGACGACTGACCCGTGCCAAGGCGTGATGCCACGGACGCATCGCTGCTGACGGCCTGGGAAATGGCAGACAGCAACGCGTCCCAAGTAGGTCATTCACTCGCGCCGCGAAATTTCCCCAAAGCAGCCGCTGGTCCTGTATCGGTTCAATGTCCCGCTTGGGGTGACAAGCGGTCGCGTGTATGAAAGCGAGTATCTGGTAGCTATGCGGACGAAATTGCCGGTCTGTCTTCTGCGCCGTGTGTCCGCCTTGTGCACCTGTCACAAACTTGGAAGGATCACGGCTGCCCTTTACATTGATTCCGGGAAGCTGGTCCCTGTTTTTTTTCTGCCGCACGGCGACATTTCTTGAGTTGGGGCAAGATAGTGAACAAATGGATTCTGAGGGCCGCGACCCTCGTTGTTCTTGGGGTTTCTGGCGCCGTTGGCTACGCCGTCTACAAGATCTACTATAACCACCCAGGGCGGTTTTCGTCAGAGGTAAGCACGGAGGGTTTGAAGCGTACTGTCGAAGGTAACACGCTGACATCTTATGATCATCCATCCGCGCGCATCACTCTTCCACCAGAGTATGAATATCTGGGTGCTCATAGATTCATTCTCTATGGCACGACTGAAACGGAACAGTATATGTTTGCGTCGTCGCACCCGGATGGCTCAACGCGATCCCTGATCACCGTTCAATTTGAAGCGATACTGCCTGAAATTGAAGGGGCTTACAACTATTCCACAGCGCCGCGAGCGATACGCATCGGACCTTTGGAATTCTATGTGGATGCCGATCCGGCCCGTCGCCATTGGCTGGTTCCCAACGGCTTACCGGGGACGGATTCAGAACGTTACCGCACCTTCACGTATGAACGAGGCTTTCCCCTGCCCAAGGACTATATTTGGTCACGATTCGCCTATGTGCCAGAGGACGCCCCCCGCCACGAGATGTTGATCCTGCAGGTTGAAGATTTGGCATCACTGGGATTAACGGCTCCGGCGCTGCGCCAAGGCGGCGCGAATGCTGAAGCTTGGGAGGATCTTCTGGACACCCACCTGTTAAAGCTCGAACAGAGCATCACGATTGAGGCTCTGGAGTAGATCATGTGGCTCAGGGTTCCGGCGCAGGCTTAATCGCAAACTGTAACTGCGGCTTACAATATGGTGGCAAGGGGCGTTTATCCAGGCTCGATTGCGGACATTCATACAAGCCGCAACAATCGACAGTTCGGACTCAGAGCGGACATTCGCCGCGATGGGTTCCAATGGCTGCTATGGGGTCGGAAGCGGTCATGGAGACCGCCCGCGCCCATGGTAAGTATTTCATCCTCAACCTC
>NZ_CFHTCS010000036.1:0-20744 GCF_984369615.1 Martelella sp.
ACCGATCAGTCGACTCGGCATGAACCGAGACAACCTCTTGAGGCTCCACAGCTAGGGCCCTCACACCGCGTTTGTGGCCGGACCCAGCCGTCAAATCTAGAAGAGAAGGCCGGGCAGCCAGAGCACCATCTGGGGCCATGCGATCAACAGGCCGACAAAAAAGAGCATCAACACGACAAAGGGGAGCGCGCCCCGGATGACGTCAACGATCGAGCCGCTTTCTCGCACGCCCTGGACGATATAGAGGTTCATGCCGATTGGCGGTGTTATCAGCCCGATCTCCATCATCAGCACCAGGAATACGCCGAACCAGACCGGATCGATGCCCATATGCACGATCAACGGGAAGACGACCGGCAATGTGGCAATCATCATCGACAGCGTCTCCATGAAACAGCCAAGGACCAGATAGAACACCACCAGAAGCAGGATGATTTCGAGCGGCGTCGCCCCGAACTGCGACACAAAGGCCGTCAGCGCCTGCGGAATGCCCAGCATGCCGACCACGAAGTTCAGGAACAGCGCGCCCACCATGATCAGCAGGATCATGGCCGACGTGCGCACGGTCGAGATCATCGCCTGGTGCAAGAGCGCGAAGCTCAGACGCCGCTTCATAATGGCGATGGCAAGCGAGCAAACGACACCGATGGCCGCGGATTCCGTGGGCGTGGCCCAGCCGAGATAGATGCTACCCATCACCACGATGAAGATGATCAGCGGCGGCATGATATCCAGGAGATTGGCCAGCTTCTCGCGCAAGGGGCGCGGCTCCAGCGCCGGTCCCGCGAGCCGCGGGTTCAACAGACATAAGACAATGATCAGCGTCATGAAACAGGCTGTGAGCAGAATGCCGGGCACGAGACCCGCTGCAAACAACTGACCGATGGACGTGTTGGTCATCGAGCCATAGATGATCATGTTGATCGATGGCGGGATCAGAATGCCAAGCGTGGCGCCGGCAGCGATGGTTCCCGTCGTCAGGCGCTCATCATACTGACGCTCCTTGAGGATCGGCAGCGCAACGGTGCCAATCGTTGCAGCCGTTGCCACGGACGATCCCGACACGGCAGAAAAGATGGTGCTGACGCCGATATTGGAGTGCAGCAGCCCGCCCGGCAGTTTTCGCATCCAGTCGGAAAGGCTGCGATAGAGCGCATCCGCAACCCCGGAGCGCACCAGGATTTCACCGAGAAAGACAAACAGCGGAATGGCGGTCAGAAGAAAGTCGTTTTCACCGCTCCACATCTGATTGCCGAAGCCCATCAGCGTCGGCCAGCCGAGGAACACAAGAGCACCCAGAAAGGCTGTCACAAAGAGCGCAACAGCCACCGGCAAACCGGCCAGCATCAGGCCCAGCATAATCACAAAACCGATCGCCGCTTCACCAACCCCGATCATGATTTCGCCCCCTCCTGATCGCGGTCGCCGGACATGGTCTCTTCCTCAATGATGTCATCAAGGCTCTTGCAGCCATAAAAGGCGTTCAAACGCGCGCGATCACGCAGCATCAGCACGCTTGCGTGAAGCGCTACGCATGTCGAGCAAACCGCGAAGAAGGCAAGCCCGCACACCCACACCAGTTGCGGCCGCCACAAGGGCGTCATCAGTGGCGTTCCGGAAAGCGATTTGTACTCAATGCTCTCCATCATCGCTCCAAATCCCCGCCAGACGAAGAAGATCGCCATCAGAGCCACGCACCAGCAAGCGAAGAGGTTCAGCATCGCCTGGCTATTCGTTCCCACGCGCTCCAACAGGATTTTGACCCGCGTATGGGCTCGCTCGAGAAGAGCGAACGAGAATCCGAAAGCCGCCACCACCGCCAGCGTGTAGCCGCCATATTCATCAGCGCCCTGCAAGGATACATTGAAGACGTTGCGCAGCAGGACCTCCAGCGTGATCATCAGCGATATGCCGAGCACAGCATAACCGGCGACGAGGGCCGCAAGGCGAGCAACAGGCAAAAGCCGCCGGGCCAGAGGGTTTTCATTGACGCTCACGTGAAGGCTCCGAGAAAGAGCGTTTCCAGGAAAAGACGATATCGGTTTTCCATCCGGAAACGCGCAAGAACAAAGAGATGAAGCAATTTCGCATTTCGGAGAAAAGCGGAAACGCTCCGGAGGGGCTGCAACCCGCGTTGCAGCCCCTCCGTGTTTGGCATTTATTCGATCGTGATGCCGGCGGCCTTGCCGGCAGTCGCGTTCCAGGTGTCCGAGCAGCTCGGATCAACGGCGTTGCAGGTTTCCTTCCAGATCGGAAGCACAACCTCGGTGGCCACATCCTTGATCCGCTGCTGGTCCTCGGCGCTGATCTCAACCAGTTCCATATCGAACTTCTTGTAGGTTTCGCAGCCATCCTGTCCCGTATTGCAGGCGATCGCTTCGCCGTTTGCCGTCTTGGCCAGGTCCCACATATGATCTTCCAGCGTCTTGAACTGGACCATCAGAGCCTCCTGCTCTTCCGGCGACAGGCTCTTCCAGGTATCGAGATTCATGAAATGGCCCTGGACGGAGCCGGAGACGGAAAGCGGCAGAAGGTAGGAGGTCACTTCGGGCCAGTTGCCGCTATTGGCGGAAATCGGCGAGGTGACGCCGCATGAGGCCACGCCGCGCTGAAGCGCCGGATAGACTTCCGAGAATTGCAGGGTCACCGGCGTCGCGCCGAAGCTTTCGAGCATCGCCGACATCGACGGGGTGAAGGAGCGGACCTTGAGGCCCTGAAGGTCATCCAGGCCTTCGATCTTCTCATTGCAGAAGAAAACCTGAGGACCGAACGGCCAGAGGGTCAGCACCTTGGCGTTGAACTTCTCCTGGAGCCGCTCATCGAACGGACTACGATAGGCGTCAACCACCTCGTGCAGGGCGTCCATGTCCGTGGCAACGCCCATCAGGTCAACACCTTCGAAGAAGGGATCGTCACGCGAGGCCATGCCGATCTGGACGGACATGATGTCGAAGGTTCCGCCGCGCAGCAACCTCAGGGCATCGGGGGCTTTGACGCCAACGACATCCATCGGGTTGTAGTTGATGCCGAGATCCACGCCGGACGCCTCGGGCAAGGCCTCAAAGAAGGATCTTTCGATCTCGACCTGATTGTTGTTCTGAGAAAAATTTCCGGCAATGCGGAGCGGTGTTTCCGCCATTGCCGAGCCAGAAAGCGCGATAGCGCCAGCGGCCAGGATGGCACGCGAAAGCGTAGAGTGCATATTCAGTCCCCTTTTTTTGAATTCATTTTCACGACTGTGACAAAATCTTTCCGGAATGCCAAGGCCGAATCCACTATCTGGAGCGAAAAAATTGCTCAACGGAAACCCCTGCCCATTATATAGGCTTAATGAGAAAAAACAGCGCAATATAAGGCGAATAGAAGGTCATGTATTTGTGTATACCGAATTTTGATATTGATTTTCAACGCAATCTGCGGATCATGAAGCGCATAGATCAGAGAATGTCGCCCGAAAAATGAATGCAAAATATCCGTAGAAGAGTTTTTTTGAATGCACACAGACACAGCAATCGCACGGCCAGCCATCATTGGCATGCTGACCCCGTCTTCGAACACGGTTGTCGAGCCCTATACGAGCGCACTTTCCTGGCCGCTTTTTCCCGCTGTCAGTATCCATTTCGGCCGGCTCAGAGTGCGCCGGATCGCGCTTGACGGAGACTCCGACCAGCAATTCGGCCTGGAGCCCTTTCTTCAGGCGGCCGACCTCTTGATGGATGCAAAGCCCGACATCGTGGCGTGGAACGGAACATCGGCAAGCTGGCTGGGCTTCGACAAGGACGAGCGACTGTGCGACGCCCTGAAGGAGAAGTTCGGCGTGCGTTCGACAAGCGCAGTGCTGAGCCTCAACCGTCTTCTGGACAGGTTCAATGTCCGCCAGCTTGGCCTTGTTTCGCCCTATACTGCCGATGTTCAGGACAAGATCATCGAGAACTATCGCAAGACCGGCATCGAAACCGTTGCCGAAGCCCATAGTGATCGAAGCGATAATTTCTCCTTTGCCGAGCTTGACGAGGAAACCATTGCGCGGATGTGTCGCGACGTCGCCAAGGCAAAGCCGGACGCAATCATTATCCTGTGCACGAACATGCGCGGCCCCATGATCGCCGCAGCGTTGGAGAGCCAACTGGGGATCCCCGTCATGGATTCCGTTGCCTTCACGCTCTGGGGCTGCCTGGACGCGATGGGCATTCCAATGCAACCTCTTGAAAAATTCGGACGAATTTTCGCATGATGGTCAACCCCCGTGGTTTGGCGGCAGTTTGAGGGAGTGAGAATGGCAGATACCGGCCTATCCGAGGACCAGCAGGCGCACCTGCAGCTTTCAGATGGCAATGCCAGCCTGCACGGCAATCTGGTGGCCCAGATCAGGGCGATCCTGGTGGACGGCGAGCTCGCTGACGGCACGCGCATCCCGGAAGGCGAGCTCTGCCAGCGCTTCAACGTGTCACGAACACCGCTGCGCGAGGCGCTGAAGGTTCTTGCGGCCGAAGGCTTTGTCGTGCTGCGCCCCAATCGCGGCGCCATCGTTGCGCCGCTCGATCCGGCCGAGATACCGCCGCTTTTCGAGTTCAAGGGCGCCCTCGAGCGGCTTATCGGCCTGACCGCCGCCGAGCGGGCGAGCGACACAGAGATCGCCGAACTGGAACACATACATCTCGCGCTTGATGCCGCCGCCGTTAAGGGCGACTACAAGCTCTACACGCGGCTGAACTACATGTTCCATCGCAACCTCGCCGCAGCGAGCAAGAACGCCATCCTCACGCAAAACTATGATGTCATCCAGCAGCGTATATGGCGGTACCGCTTCATTGTGAACGAATACGAAAAGCGCTGCCAGGAGTCCTTCGCCGAGCATGAGCGGATCATCACCGCGCTGAGGGCCCGAACGCCGCTGGACCTTGCCGAACGCCTCGAATTCCACAACCGGCGAACGGCTGAAGCCATGTCAGCCGCTCTGTGCTGAAAGTGCAAGCTCGCAGAAAGACCATCGTTCCGGGGCCTGCGCCTTCAGGAAAAGGACGATCGCGAAGGTCTTGGCCGGCGGGTACTGGGATACCGGGCTTCGGCGATCCCAACGGCCTCTTGTGAAAACATGCCGGCCATCAGGTTGGAACGGCACGGAATGATGTCCCCTCGGAAAAGGGCAGAATGCAAACGGCCCGCCTGATGGCGGGCCGGTATTCAGCTGTTTGTTACGGCTGCTTGCCGATATAGGCGAGGATGCCGCCGTCGACGTAAAGCACATGGCCGTTGACGAAATCGGAGGCTGCAGAGGCGAGGAAGATGGCCGGGCCCTTCAGGTCCTGCGTCGTGCCCCAGCGGTTTGCCGGGGTCTTGGCCAGGATGAAGGAATTGAAGGGGTGGCCGGGCTCGCGCAGCGGCGCGGTCTGGGGCGTTTCGATATAGCCCGGGCCGATGCCGTTGCACTGGATGTTGTAGGAACCATATTCCGACGCGATGTTGCGGGTCAGCATCTTCAGCCCGCCCTTGGCTGCGGCATAGGCCGATACCGTCTCGCGGCCGAGCTCGCTCATCATCGAGCAGATGTTGATGATCTTGCCGGAGCGGCGTTCCATCATCGACGGCAGCACGGCCTTGGCCATGATGAAGGGCGCCGTCAGGTCGATATCGATGACCTTGCGGAAATCCTTGGCTTCCATCTCGTGCATTGGCGTGCGGGCGATGATGCCGGCATTGTTGACGAGAATGTCGACCGGGCCGACGTCTGCTGCGATCTGTGCCACCATCTTCTGGACGGAGGGTTCGTCGGTGACGTCGCAGATATAGCCCTTGGCGTTAATACCGGCTTCCTTGTAGGCAGCAACGCCCTTTGCCAGGAAGTCTTCGTTGATGTCGTTGAAGACAATCGTCGCACCGGCTTCAGCGAGTGCCGAGGCGATGGAAAAGCCGATGCCGTAGGAAGCGCCGGTCACCAGCGCGACCTTGCCTTCAAGCGAGAAATTGTCTGCAAAACTCATGGGTCAAATCTTTCTGTTTTTGAGAGACTGTCGGTTTGAGCGGAAATAGCCCTGATCAACGCAGTTCGTTGATCGGAATGACGTCCATGTCGTTGAAGGTCTGGTTTTCGCCGCCCATGGCCCAGATGAACGTGTAGTTGGTCGTGCCGCAGCCGGCATGGATGCTCCAGGACGGGCTGATAACGGCCTGTTCGTTCTGCACCAGGATGTGGCGGGTCTGCTTGCCTTCACCCATCATGTGGAAGACGGACTGATCTTCCGGCAGGTTGAAATAGGTGTAGATCTCCATGCGGCGCTCATGCGTGTGGGCCGGCATGGTGTTCCAGACATTGCCAGGCTCGAGCTGTGTCAGGCCCATGGAGAGCTGGCAGGTTTCCAGAACGTCCGGATGGATGAACTGGTTGATGACGCGCTTGTTCGATGTCGCGGTATCGCCGAGCGGCACCTTCTTGGCATCGGCCATCTTCAGGAAGGTGGTCTTGCAGGATTTGTGGGCCGGCGCCGAGACCATGTAGAACTTGCCGGGCTTGGCGGGGTCAGCGCTCTTGAAGGTGACCGTCTTGGTGCCGCGGGTGATATACAGGCAATCCTGAAAATCGAGATTGAAGACCTCGCCGTCAGCTTCGATCGATCCGGCGCCGCCGATGTTGAAGATACCGATCTCGCGGCGCTCGAGCACATAATTCGTGCCGAACGTGCCCATGCAATCGATCCCCTTGTCCAGCGACACGGTTTCGGAAACCGGCATGCAGCCAAACGTCACCATCCGGTCGATATGCGAGTAGACCGCGACAACCGTATCAGCGACGTAGAGGTTCTCGATCAGAAATTCATCGCGCACTTCCTCGGTGTTGTAGCGCTGAAAATCCCTCTGGTTTACGGAATAGCGAATATCCATGGTTCTTTCTCCTTGTTCTTACCGAAGCGGGCGGATGCAGCACGCTGCAGCCCTTGCTTCCTGAAATCGGTGTAAGTCTGCGAGCCGGAATGACGGTTCGCCATGAGCGCCGCGCGTCCATTCGGACGCACAAAGGACGCTCTAACCTATTGAATCTGCGCATCGTGCTTTCCGAAAATCGATTCCGATTTTCGGAAAGCACGATGCGCTAGAGGCGGATCTTGACGACGACCTTGCGCACCTTTTCGCCCGGGTTTGAGACGGCGCAGCCGGGCCGATGAACGTCCCAGGGGTAGAAGACGGCGTAACTGCCCTCCGAAAGCACCAGCGGCATTTCGTCATTCATGATGTCGTAGAACAGAAGGTCGCTCGTTTCGGCGAAATCTTCGGTTACCGGGCCGGCCTTTGCCAGCGGGGCGAAACCGATGGTTTCGGCGCCGGAGACGACATACTGAATGTCCAGATAGCGGCGGTGGGATTCCGGCCGGTTCTCGTCTTTTGCGCGGGTCAGCCCGTCCTGCACATTGGCGAAAATCCGGTCGCCATCGATATCGATCCGGCCTGCAGGCACACTTGCAAGATCGGTCTCACTCAGGAAACGAAGTCCTTCCAGAACAGCATCCGGCAGGCTCGCCCGCTCAAGATCGATATTGTCCAATCGTCCGAAAATCACAGTCTTTACTCCTTGGTGGCCGAGCTCTCGGTTCGGCCGGGGCGCATCAGCCAAGCATTGGATTGCTTGCCGATCCGCGCATTTCATATGCTTCGCCAGATTTTGCGGGATGCCAAACGTCCCTGCCCGGCGGATTGCGGCTGCCCCAGCCAGGGGCAGCCGCGTCTTGGTTATCTTGAGATCACTGCACCAGACCGGCAGCGCGCGGCAGGGCCAGCGAAAGTTCCGGTATGAAGGTCACAGCCATCAGCAGCGCCACGAGAATGGCGAAGAAAGGCAGCAACGGCTTGACCACATCCTCGATCTTCAGTTCGGCAATCCGGCATCCGACGAACATGATCGGACCAACCGGCGGCGTGATCGTGCCGATGCAAAGGTTGAAGACCATCAGAACACCGAAGTGGATCGGGTCGATACCCAGCGATGTTGCGATCGGCAGGAAGATCGGTGCGAAGATAAGGATTGCCGGCGTCGGGTCCATGACGAAACCCAAGAGCAGGATCACGATGTTCATGATGACCATGATCAGGATCGGGTTGTCGGTGATCGACAGCAGCGACGAGGCAATGATGTTCGGGATCTGCGCATAGGCCATGATCCAGCCCATGATGGAGGAAACACCGATCATGAAGATGATCATCGCCGTCGTCTTCACTGTTGCAAGCAACAAAGCCGGAATCATCTGGACCGAGAGCGTTCTGTAGGCAAAGGACAGGATCGTGACGTAGACCACCGCGATCGCGCTCGCTTCGGTCGGCGTGAAGATGCCCGAGATGATGCCGCCGACGACGATCAGGATCATCAACAGCGCCGGAATGGCCTCGACCGTGGTCTTGAAGTTGGTCCTGAAGTTTGCAAGCCGTTCAGCCTTGTAACCGGCCTTGCGGGCAAAGAAGACCACCGGGATCATGCAGGCGATGCCCCAGAGAATGCCTGGAACGTAACCGGCCATGAACAGGGCGGCAACCGACGAACCACCGCTTGCCAGCGAGTAGATGATGAAGGTGTTGCTCGGCGGGATCAGCATGCCTGCCGGCGCCGATGCGATATTCGCCGCGGCAGCGACCTTGGGATCATAGCCGTCCGCCTTCTGCTGCGGGCCCATGGCCCCGCCGATGGCGGCGGCGGCGGCGACGCCTGAGCCGCTGATGGCGCCGAACAGCATGTTGGCAACGATGTTCGTCTGCATCAGCGAGCCGGGAATGAAGCAGATCAATGCCTTGGCGAAGTTGATCAGCCTTCGCGCTATCCCTCCCGACGTCATGATATTGCCGGCAAGGATGAAGAAGGGGATCGCCAGAAGCGAGAAGGAGTTGATGCCCGCAAAGATGCGCTGGGCAGAGGTGATCGCCATGCGATCGAAGGTGAAGATGGTGGCCATTGCCAGCACCGAGCCAATGCCCATGCTGACGCTGATCGGAACGCCGATCATCAAGAGGATCGGGATCGAGATCAGCAGGATCAGGCCGATATCGGCTGCGTTTGCCATTTACTTGGCCTCCCCTTCCGAGCTGACCGGGCGGAGCAGCTGCAGGATGTCATTCCAGATGTTGTACAGGCAGTAATAGGCCGAGAAGGCGCCGCAGATCGGCAAGGCCATGTAGATCTGGCCGGTCCTCAGGAACGGGATTGCCGCATTCGTCTGACGCATCGTGCGGTCAACGGCGTCCAGCCCGCCAATCAGCAGAATAGCGACGACGAACAGAAGGATCAGGACATCCGCCGAAAGCTGGAACATGCCCTTCAGGCGCTTGGAGGAAAAAGCGTCCACGAAGATCCCGATGTTCATGTGGCCTTTCTCGCCGAACAGCAGGGAGGCGCCCAGAAGAACCAGCCAGACAAACATGATCTTGGCCAACTCTTCCGTCAGAGCGCCGGCGCCGTTGAACACATAACGGTTCACCACCTGCCAGGTGACGACAACCGTCAGAAGGCCACACAATGTAATGCAGACCGTTGCCAGAAACCGATCGACCCAAAGCTTGATCGTATGCATAGCAGTTTCTTTCTCATCCAAGCTGGCCCCAGCTTAGCCGGGACCAGACCAGGTCATTTGGTGTTGGGGATCATTCGCCCTGAGCGTGCATCTGATCGTAGATCTTCTTGGTCACGTCGCTGTTGAGCTTCTGCTCGGTCAGCGGGCGCACGGCATCACGGAAGGGCTGCAAGTCAACTTCGTTGAACTGGGCGCCTGCTTCTTCTGCCAAAGCGCGGGACTTGGCAGCATCTTCGGCGAAGACTTCGAACTCATAGTCGGCGGCTTTCTGAAGCTCTTCGATGAAAATCTGCTTCACATCGTCCGGCATGTCTTCGAAGTAGTCGATATTCATTACAAGATAATCAGGGATCATCAGGTGCTGCGTGTAGGAGAAGTACGGCGCGACTTCCAGATGCTTGAGCGACCAGTAGGTGACTTCGTTGTTTTCGCCACCGTCAAGAACGCCGGTCTGGATGGCGGTGTAAACTTCACCCTGTCCCATCGCGATGCCGTTGCCGCCCATCATGTTCATCATGTCGATATTGGTCTGCGACTGCATCACGCGGATCTTCTGACCGGCCAGATCTTCCGGCGTATGAACCGGGTGGTCCTTGAGGTAGACGTTGCGCGAACCAGCCGTGAAAGCTGCAACAACGACGATGCCCTGGTCGGCAACGGAGTTGTAGAGATCGCCGACGATTTCAGGATTGTTGACCACCGCCTTCTGGTGCTCGATGCTGTCGAAGACGTAAGGCAGGTTGAAGACGACAAAGTCCGGGTTCCAGCTTTCCAGAAGGCTGGCCGATGCGAGCGACATGGCGATCGTGCCGGTCTGCGCCATTTCGACGGTTTCCTTCTGGGCGCCGAGCAGCTCGTTCGGGAAGATCTGGACGGTGTATTCGCCGTTGGTCCGTTCGGCCAGCGCTTCACCGAAGCGTTCCATGGCCTTGTACTGGGGATGCGTTTCCGGCTGGTTGAACGCGATCTCGAAAACGGTCGCGGCGAAGGCGGAGGAGGGGCCGAAGGCGGTTCCCAGCGCGATGATGCTGACGCCTGCCAGACCAAGAGTGTTTTTGAAGTTTTTCATGATTGCCTCCCGTAAGGGTATTGGATTTGAGGGTACCGGTCCGCCTAGATGGCGCCTGGCCGGCCTTCAGTTTGAGGAGCGATGTTGCCATCGCCCCACTTCTCGTAGACATCCTTGATGTCGCCGATGAAATAATCCGGGTTGAGGTCACGGATCGGACGCAGGTCCTCCGCGCTCAGCCCTTCCAGATGGTGGGTCATGGCCTCGACCGCGCTCTCCGCATCATGTGCGGCCAGCGCGTCGACGATTTCGCCATGTTCCACGAGCACGCGTTCCATGCGGTTGATCTGCGGCAGCGTCAGCCGCCGGTAACGGTCAACCTGCAATTTGACCTGCTCGATGATTTTCCAGATGCCGGGATAACCGCCCGCCACCGCAATCGCGCGATGGAGCGCCTCGTCGGCGGCATGGAACTGGTCGCTGTCGCCGGCATCCGTGCGCTCGCGCTGGAACATCAGCAAAGCACGCATATTGGCAATTTCGCTGCCCTGGACGCGGGCGGCGGCGGCACGGACATTCACCTGTTCTAGCGCCGTTCGCGCAACCTGGGCTTCCAGGAGCGAAGCGATCGGAATTCTGGAGACCCGCGTCCCTGATTTGGGAACGATATCGACAAGCTGTTCTTCAGCCAGCCGCAGCAGCGCTTCGCGGATAGGCGTGCGGCTGGTTCCGCATTCGGCCGCGATTTCCTTCTCACTGATTGTTTCGCCGGGCAGACGCTTGAGGGAGACGATCTCGGCGCGCAGACGGCGGTGAACGATCTGCGTGGCCGTTCCATTGCGGCTGTCGCTTCCCGGGACCTCAATCATGCCATCAGATGCGTAAGCCATCCGTGCCTCCATCAGTGTTGTATATCTTGTATACCAGTTATATTAGATATACAACGACGGCTGCCTGCGACAAAATGACAGACCCGCAAAAGTCCGATTTTAAATGTTATTTCATATACTTATTGAACCGCGCCGGGATTGCCGGAGGCTTGGTTTCAATAGTTACGCGGCTTGGATTTCAGTTTCCAGCGCTGCGTAGAAGTGTGCCTCTGCTTCTGCCGGTGGCATATTCCCGATTGGCTCGAGCAGACGGCGGTTGTTGAACCAATCCACCCATTCGAGCGTGGCAAATTCGACGGCCTCGAAGTTTCGCCAAGGGCCACGCCGGTGAATGACCTCAGCTTTATAGAGGCCATTGATGGTCTCTGCCAAGGCGTTGTCATAGCTGTCACCGACGCTCCCCACAGAAGGTTCGATACCGGCTTCAGCGAGGCGTTCCGAGTAGCGAATGGACAGATATTGCGAGCCACGATCGCTGTGGTGAACCAACCCCATTGCCTTCGTGGGGCGCCGATCATGGACAGCCTGTTCCAAAGCATCGAGCACAAAGCCCGTATGGGCCGATGTGCTGACCCGCCAGCCGACGATCTTTCTGGCATAGGCATCAATGACGAAGGCGACATATGCGAACCCCTTCCATGTGGTGACGTAGGTGAAATCGCTCACCCAGAGCATGTTGGGCGCCGGCACGCGGAATTCGCGGTTCACCTTGTCCAAAGGACAGGGCTGCTTCTTGTCCGGCACGGTGGTTTTCTGCGGCTTGCCGCGAATAATCCCCTGGATCCCTATGTCTTTCATCAGTCGTGCCACGGTGCAACGCGCGACGTCCAGGCCTTCGCGGCCCAGTTGTCGCCAGATCTTGCGCGCCCCATAGACCTCCCAGTTCTCTTCGAAGACACGTTGGATCTGGGGCTTCAGCCCGGCATCGCGCCTGGCGCGATCCGACAACAAGGTCGGATCGGCCCGTTTGGCCAGATGGGCGTAATAGGTGGATGGGGCGATCGGCAATGTCTTGCAGATCGGCTCGACCCCATGGCTCCACGCTGGTCGTCGATAAACGCGACCATTACTTCGACCGGCGGTCGAGCTCCGCCAGCGCAAAATACGCTGACGCCTTGCGCAGGATCTCATTCGCATGGCGCAGTTCGCGGTTCTCCCGTTCCAGCGCCTTCATGCGCTCAGCCATATCGCTTGGAATGCCGGCACGTTGGCCGCTGTCGACCTCGGCCTTCTTGACCCATTCATGCAGCGTGTTCGCTGAACAGCCGGTCTTCGCGGCAATCGAGACAACAGCCTGCCAGCGCGATCCATGCTGACCGGCATTGTCGAGAACCATCCGCACGGCACGTTAGCGGACTTCAGGGGAATACTTGTTCGTTGTTTTGCTCATGATGCTCCATCTTACTCAAGAGTTGGAGCCTCCGGCAATCCCGGCGCGGTTCAGTCGTCATCGCCCATCTGGATATCCGACCGCTGCAGTTCACCTCACGGATTTCTTCTTGCGCGGCCCCAGGCCGAAGGGTGCGCCGACGGTGCAGGCGTGAAGCGTGCTGGAACATCGACTGTTGCTCGGAACGTCAGCGCGACAAGCGGACCGATGGCAGGAACGGTCATGAATCGGCGTGCCACTTCATCCTGGCGGGCCAATCGGAAAAGCATGTCGTCCAACCGGCTGAATTGCTCTCGAAGGGAGCGCCTCGCCAACAGCAACACCTCTGTTACCGGCTGCAGGTCCGTCTCGGCAAGCAGTTCGAGCTACCGAGGCTCGAAGTCGCGAGCCTTCACCTTGTCGAGGTGATAGCCGAAGTTACGGATGAGACCGCAGAACTCGTCCTCGATGTCCTGGAACTTGTTTCGTAAAAGTTGCCGAGCAGTGAGGATTGTGCGCAGGTACTTCGATTTGATGTTGTGCTGAGTGCAGACGTCACGATGCATGAGCTAGGCGCCCATCTACGGATTGCCTCACATGCGCACTCCTTAAAATTCGTTGCGTCTTCCCGGATGTGGGTTACGAAAGGCGAGCCGCATCTGCTTTTCCGTTTCGATCAGCGCGAAGAAGACTGCGCCAATTGCGACGATCAGCAGCCCGTCGAACAGCGGCACACTATGGGTCCCGAAGATGGCCTGAAAGGGCGGTAGGTACGTGATGGCGAACTGTGCGGAGGTGACGGCGATAACGCAGGTCCAAACGATCGGCGTTCCTCTGGCGGCCGCCCAGGTGAGAGAGGTCCCATGGATGTTACGGATGAAGAAGAGGTGAAAGATCTCCAGCACCACCAATGTGTTCATGGCGATGGTCTGGGCCAGCGCGATGGGATAGCCCTTGTCGACGGCATAGAAATACATGCCGAAAACGGCAGTCAGAAACAGGGTAGAGATGAGCACGATGTGCCAGACGAGTTCACCTGTAAGTAGTGGCTCGTTGCGCGGACGAGGTGGGCGGCGCATCGTGCCGGGTTCGGAGGGTTCGAAGGCCAGCGCGAGGCCCAGCGTCACACCGGTGATCAGATTGATCCAGAGGATATGCACTGCGGTGATCGGCAACGCCAGACCGGCGAACAGCGCCACTATGATGGTCAGCGCCTCGCCTGCGTTGGTGGGAAGCGTCCAACTGATTACCTTCTTGATATTATCGTAGACGGTGCGGCCCTCGCGCACCGCGGCAGCGATCGAAGAGAAGTTGTCGTCGGCGAGCACGAACTCTGCGGCCTCCTTCGCCGCTTCGCTGCCCTTGAGCCCCATGGCGATGCCGGCATCGGCGCGCTTCAGTGCGGGCGCGTCGTTCACGCCGTCGCCGGTCATCGCCACAGTCAGTCCGCGGGCTTGCAGAGCAGTGACAAGGCGCAGCTTATGGGCAGGCGATGTGCGGGCGAAAATGTCGGTCTCGACCGCGGCCTCCGCGAGCGCGGCGTCGTCCATCGCTTCGATATCGGCACCTGTCAGTACGCGGTCGTGGTTCTTCAGCCCGATCTGCCCGGCAATGGCGCGGGCGGTTGCTGCATGGTCGCCCGTGATCATCTTTACCCTGATGCCGGCTGCGTGACACTCGGCCACAGCCGTGATCGCCTCGGCGCGCGGCGGGTCGATCAGGCCGATCAGCCCAATCAGCGTGAGGTGTCCCTCCAGATCGGTGGTGTTCAGGACCGCGTGATCCTGAGGCACCGCCCGCACAGCAACGGCGATCACCCGCTGGCCTTCGGCAGCGAGTTCCTCCACCTTGCCGTGCCAGTATTCGGCATTGAGCGGCTCGGTGCCGCCCTCACCGGTGCGCTGGTTTGCGCAGAGCGCCAGCAGAGCCTCGGGAGCCCCCTTGACATGAATGCAGGCATGGCCTTCGCGGTCATGGTGGAGCACAGCCATGTAGCGATGGGCGGCGTCAAAGGGGATCGAGTCGGCGCGGGTCCACCGGCGGAACGGTTCGGGTCCCTCGTGGGTGATTTTGCCGGCAAGGGCCATCAGGGCCCCCTCCATCGGGTCTCCCTCTACGCGCCAGCCCGCATCATGGGCCTGCAGCATTGCGTCGTTGCAAAGCCCTGCGGCGCGAGCGAACTCCATCAATACAACGTGCTCATCCGCGTGGGCGTCCGCCTCGCGCCAGCGAACCGCTCCCTCGGGGGCATAGCCGTTGCCGCCGACCGAGTAGACGTGTTGCGATGCAGCGAGAGTCGCCGCCATCATTTCGTTTCTAGTCAGCGTGCCGGTTTTATCGGAGCAGATCACCGAAACCGAACCCAGGGTCTCGATCGCGGGTAACCGACGCACGATGGCATTGCGCCGCGCCATGGCCCGCACGCCGACCGACAGTGTGATCGTGAGCACCGCCGGCAGCCCCTCGGGGATCGCCGCCACCGAAAGCCCGACGACCGCCATGAAGAGTTCCGAGAAGGGCAGATGCCCGACGAAATAGCCGTACGCCAGAAGCGCGCCGGCCACGATCAGGATGAAAACGGTTAGCCAGCGAGCGAATCCGTCCATCTGAGCGACAAGCGGTGTCGTCAGGGTTTGCACTTGGGCGAGCATGCCGCTGATCCGACCGATCTGGGTATCGCCCCCGGTGGCGGTGACGACGCCGCGCCCCGCGCCTGCGGCGACCAGCGTGCCGGAAAAGAGCATTGAGGTTCTGTCGCCAAGGGCTGCATCCTTTGCCGCAGGCGCGGTACCCTTGTCCACCGGCACGGATTCGCCCGTGAGGATTGCTTCCTCGGCCTTCATCCCCCGCGCCTCGATCAGCCTCAGATCAGCCGGCACACGGTCACCCGCTTCGATCAGCACGGTGTCGCCCGGCACCAGGTCGGCAGCGTCCAGGCTGACCCTGCGACCATCACGCAGCACGGCAGAGCGGGGCGCCAGCATCCCCCGGATCGCCGCCATCGCCTGCTCGGCGCGGCCTTCCTGAATGTAGCCGATCACAGCGTTGACGATCACCACCGCGAGGATCACACCGGTGTCCATCCAGTGCTGCAGTACCGCTGTGACAACAGCCGAAGCGATGAGCACATAGATAAGCACATTGTGAAAATGCGCCAGGAACCGCAACAAGGGACTTCGCCGCGGCGGCTCGGGCAGCCGGTTCGGTCCGTGTTCGGCAAGGCGGCGGGCGGCTTCGTCGGTGCTTAGCCCACCGGGTTCGGCACCCAGTGCATCAATGGCATCTCGTGCCGACAGGGCGTGAAGGGCGGTGCTCTCGTAGTTCTCGGTCATTCGCTCGACTTCCTTGTCTGGAACGCACCGTGCGCCAACGCTCACGGTGCCTGCTTCTCTTCCGTTTCGATGGACGGGATTTCCGTGCGGCCTTCTTCCGGAGCGCCGCTCAGCAGTTCCACCGCGCGATCCGCCGCATCCTGGAACGGCTCGAGAACGATATCGGCGCCGGCGCCGAACAGCTCTTCGGTATCCCGCGAATGGTGCGAGGTCACGGCCACGCGTCCGCGGAAGCCGGCCGCACGCGTCAGCTGTATCAGCGTAATGCGCGTGTCCTCGTGGCTGAGCCCGGTGGGATGGATTGGAACGGTCGAGACCACCCACTGAGCCCGGGTGAGCGGCAGTTCACCGACGAATTCCGGGTCGGTCGCATCGCCAAACTCGGTCCTGAGGCCCAGTTCGCGCCAGCGCCGCACGGCCAGCGGGTTGAAGTCGATCCCCAGCACCCGGATGCCGCGCTTTTGCAGGCGCATGCCGATGGCCGTACCGAACCGTCCGAGCCCGAAGACGATCACCGTGTAACCGTCCTCATGATGCGCGCCCGTCTCGGACGGCTCGCGCGGGGTTCCCCTTCGCTCGAAGATGCCCAGCACAGGCTCGAACACTGGGTAGAGCCGGTGCGAGTAGGTGATCATGTAGGTGGAGGCGGCGATGGTTACGAGCCCAACCATCGTGACAAGGCCGAGTGCATCCTCCCGCACGTGACCGAGCGAGACGCCCATGGCCACGAAGATCAGGGAAAACTCACTGATCTGCGCAACCGTCAGACCAGCGAGAAAGCCGGTGCGCTTGCGGTAGCCGATCGCGCCCATGATCGCGAGCACGATCAGCGGGTTTCCGATCAGGACGAAGAGCGAGAATACGATGGCGCCTGTCACATGTACGCCGAGAAGCGACAGGTCGAGGGAGGAGCCGAGAGCAATGAAGAAGAACAGCAGCAGGAAATCTCTGAGCGGCGCGAGGCGCGCGGCGATGGTCTCGCGGTAAGGAGTCGAGGCGAGCGCGACGCCTGCCAGCAGGCCGCCTACCTCTTTGCCGAGTCCCACGATGTCACCGATCGCCGCAAACATCGCTGCCATCGCGATGGCGAAGATCACCAGCAGTTCAGGCGCCCGCGCGAGCCGCTCGGTCAGCGGATCTGCAATGTAGCGGACGAACAGCACGACGAGCGCAACCATCGCCACGCCCGAAGCCAGCACTGATAGGACCGACCCGCCTGCGTGGCCGCCGCCCTCGACCGCCGCGCCAACGCCGACAGCCGACAGAATGATCATCGCCAGCACCACGACCAGGTCCTGCACGATCAGGAAACCGAGCGCTATCTGCCCATGCAGGCTGTCGATCTCACGCTTGTCCGAAAGAAGTTTCACGATGATGATCGTCGAGGAAAACGTAAGCGCTACCGCGACATAGAGGCTGCTGACATGCCCCAGCCCAAGCGCCAATCCGATTACGTACCCGAAGACGGAGGTGAAGAGCACCTGACCGAGCCCTGTCAGCAGCGCGACCCGGCCCAGAGACCGGATTAGCTTCACGTCGAGCTTGATGCCAACGAGGAAGAGGAGCACGGCTATGCCGAGTTCCGACAGGAGATCGATCTGCTCGTCGGAACGGACCACGTCCAACACGGACGGCCCAGCTATCAGGCCGACTGCAATGAAGCTCACGATCAACGGTTGGCGCAACAAAATGCCGATAAGCCCTATAGCTGCGGCCAAGACCAGAAGAAGTGCAACCTCGGCGAAAGGCGACTGGATCAGTGCTTCGATCATGTGCCATTCTCGCGCTCGGCTTCACCGTAAAAGACCGACTCGGTCTCCTGCGCGGAAATCTCGCGAGCTCGCGTTGCATGGCTGGAAAGGAACGCCTCGAGGTCGCTGTCGGAGATCCGCCATCCCTTGCCGATCTCGATCGCGCGAAGCTCGCCAACCTTGATCCAGCCACGAACCGTCGCCTCGCCGACTCTTAGCCGGTCGGCCACTTCCTTTACCGTCTGATAATGGTCGCGTACCATCGGATGATCCCATTAGGTGTTGTTTGGTGCAGAATACCGAAGTTTAGTGCAGTTCAGATGATTTCGATCAAACGAATTGTCGTGCCAACGTGATTTATTGGAAACAATCGGAACCGTGCCGAGACAAGGAGCACAACATGAAGGAGATTCTGCTGGCCACCGACTTCTCCGAGCGGTCGGATCGTGCGCTCCGACGGGCGACGTTGCTCGCCCGGCAACTTGGCACCTCCCTTTCAATCGTTCATGTCGTGGATGACGACCAGCCGCGGCGCATTGTCGACAGCGAGCGTGACGCGGCCTCCACGCTCCTGCGGGAGTTGCAGAGCACGGTGCAGAATGTAGACGGAATTCCATGCGAAACACGTATCGTGCTGGCCGACCCCTTTGCTGGGATCGCACGGGCGGCAGAGGAGGCCCTTCCGGATCTTTTGGTCATCGGTCCACATCGACGCCAGGCGCTGCGCGACGTGTTTGTCGGAACGACGGCTGAGCGGACAATCCGTTCCGTGAGGTGTCCTGTCCTGATGGTGAATGCGCCCCCGGTCGGGTCCTACAATCATGTGATGCTGACGACAGACCTTTCCGAGGGCGCCGAACACGCGGCGAACGTCTGCAAGATGCTAGGAATCGCGCGCGGCGCCAAGGTCTCGATCGTGCATGTCTTCGACACGCCGGCGCTCCATCTTGCAATGAGTCACGCCATATCGGCCGTGGCACGACAGGCCTATCTTGAGGACGAGCGCAAACAGGCATCCCGCGACCTCTCGGCGTTCGTGAAATCAGTCGATTGGCGATCGATCCGGCAGGATGTTCGTCAGCTACAAAACTCTCCGGCTGAGGAGATACTCACCGCCTCAAGAGAAGAATCCGCAGATCTCGTCGTTGTCGGCACCCATGGGCGAAGCGGCCTAGCCAGGTACCTTCTCGGCAGCGTGGCAGAAGAAGTGCTGCGTAAAGCCGATCGCGACGTACTCGCGGTTCCAAAGTCAGCGACTTGAGGTGAGCATCACTGCATTGCGACCATCTCTGGAAGTCGCATCTGTATGTGTTAGGAAAGCCGAACAGTCCATCTACAGTTTTCCCCTTTCCGGCCTGTCCTGCTGCAGCGAGGAGGCCCAACGTCTCGAAAGCTGACGGACGTCGAAGCACGAAAAAACCCGGCGGCCGAAGCCGCCGGGTCCCGGGCGTTCCGCTCAGAACGGGATGTCGTCATCGTCATCGATGAACTTGCCGTCGTCGTTTTCGGTCTGCTTCGCCTTACTGAGGAAGTCGACCGTCTCGGCGATGATCTCGCAACCGTAGCGCTCCACACCGGCGGCGTCCGTCCACTTGGTGTAGTGGATGCGGCCACGTACCAGAACCTTCATGCCCTTTTCGCAATACTGCTGGACCGTCTTGCCGAGGCCGTTGAAGCAGGTGATGCGGTGCCATTCGGTGTCCTGGACACGGTAGCCGTTCTCGTCGCGAAGGACCTTGCCCTCGGCGTAGCGCGCCGAAAGATCGGCGTGGTAGCTGCGGCCGGTTCCGCCGGCATCGGAGAAGATCAGGATGCGCTTGGTATCGTCCATGAATGCCTGGGTCTCCGCCAGATTGGCGGCGGCGGCGCGGGTCTCGACGGCGAGACGATACATGCCGCCGAAATTACGCTTGCTGACGATGCGGCGCGAGCGCCCGGTGACTTCGGCGACCATGTCGGTGCCGAAATGCTGGACGAGTTGGTCGAGCGCGCCCGGCACCGGCGGCAGGCTGGCGAGCCTGGCAATCAGGTCATCGCGGCGGGTGACCGCCTCACGGCTCTCGACCGGCTGACCATCGCGATAGACCGGGCGTGACGACAGATTGCCCTCGCTGTCGGTGAACGGCTCGTAGAGCTGCACCGGGAAGGAATGGGCAAGATAGTCCAGGACATATTCCCTCGGCGTGATGTCGACCCGAACGTCGTTCCACTCCTCGGTCGGCAGTTCCGCCAGGCGGTGTTCCATCAACGCCTCGCCGGTCGAGACGATCTGGACGACGGCCGAATGGCCCGCCTCCAGATCGGCGGCGATGGAGCGGAGCAACGTCGGGGTCTTCATGCTGGTGAGCAGGTGGCCGAAAAAGCGCTGCTTGGCGGACTCAAAAGCCGAGCGCGCCGCGGATTTGGCCTGCCTGTTGAGCGTCCCGTCGCTGCCGGTGATGTTGGCCGCCTCCATCCCCGCATCGAGGTTGTTGTGGATGATGGCGAAGGCGCCGGCATAGGCGTCGTGGATGCGGGTCTGCTCGGGGGTAAGTTCGTGCTCGACCAACTCGTATTCGACACCGTCAAAGCTGAGCGAGCGGGCGGTGTAGAGACCGAGCACCCTGAGGTCGCGGGCGAGGACCTCCATCGCGGCGACGCCGCCGGCCTCGATCGCTTCGACGAATTCGGCGCGGGTGGCGAAGGGAAACTCCTCGCCGCCCCAGAGGCCGAGGCGCTGCGCATAGGCGAGATTGTGGACGGTGGTGGCGCCGGTTGCCGAGACATAGACCACGCGGGCATCGGGCAGCGCGTGCTGAAGCCGCAGGCCCGCACGTCCCTGCTGTGAAGCGGCGACATCACCGCG
>NZ_CFHTCS010000037.1:0-20478 GCF_984369615.1 Martelella sp.
CATATTCTCGCGCACGGTTTTGTGCGGATAGAGCGCGTAGGACTGGAACACCATTGAGATGTTGCGCGCGCGCGGCGGCAGGGCATTGACGACGCGGTCGCCGATCTTCAGTTCGCCGCCGGAGATTTCCTCCAGGCCGGCGATCATCCTGAGTGTTGTCGACTTGCCGCAGCCAGACGGGCCGACGAGAACGACGAATTCGTTATGCGCGACTTCAAGATCGATGCCGTGAACGACTTCCAGCGATCCGTAACGCTTGACGATTTTGGAAAGGTGCACTTCGGCCACGGGATTATCCTTTCACACCGCCGAACGTCAGTCCGGCAATCAGATGCTTTTGTACGATGAAGGTGAGAATGAGCGCGGGAATGATGATCAGCACCGCCATGGCGCTCATCCCGGTCCAGTCGACGGTGAACTGGGCGGTGAAATCCATCAGCCCGACCGGCATGGTCTTCGAGGCGGTGGTCCGGGTGAGCTGGCTTGCGAGCGCGAACTCGTTCCAGGCGGTGAGGAAGGCGAAGATGCCGGCTGAGGCAAGACCGGAACGGGCGAGCGGAAACTCGACCTTCCAGAAAGCCTGCCAGCGGGTGCAGCCGTCAATCTGGGCAGCCTCGGAAAGGTCGGCCGGGATCTGGCGGAAGAAGCCGTCCGTCAGCCAGATGGTGAAGGGGATGTTGATCGCCATATAGACGAGGATCAGCCCGAACTTGGTGTCGATCAGCCCGATCCTGCTCCAGAGAATGAAGAGCGGCAGCGACAGCGCCACGCCGGGCACGGTGCGCGACAGCATGAAGGAGAGGAACAGCGCCCCCTTGCCCTTGAACCGATAGCGGGCAAAGGCATAACCGCCCATCATGCCGATCAGGATGGCAACAAAGGTGGAGGTGAGCGAGATCACCAGCGAGTTGATGAAGTAGTTCGTGACCGGCAATCCCTGTTGCCGCTCCGGCAGAAGCCCGAAAATGCCGAGAAAATTGTTGAGCGTCCACTGCTGCGGGATCCAGACCGGCGGACGCGCCATGACCTCGACATTGGGACGGAAGGCGGTCAGAACCACCCATGCGCCGGGCACGACGAGGACCATCATGGCGATGAACAGCGTGATCCTGAGCAGCCAGCGCTGCCAGGGCCTCTCGATGGTCATGGCGTTCCTCATTGTGCGCCTCCCATGAACAGCCGCGACTTGGAGAGATTGCGGTAGAAGATGATGGTGAAGGCGATCGACAGCAGGATGGAGACGTAGCCCATGGCGTTCGCCATGCCCATCTGCGAGTTCTGGTAGCCTGTCCGCGTCATCAGCGTCCAGATCAGTTCCGTGCGGCCCGCCGGCCCGCCATTGGTCATGATTTTCACCATGTCATAGGCGCGCGCGACGTCGAGCGATCGGATCGTCATCGCGATCCAGATGAACGGCATCAGGAAAGGCAGCGTGATATGGCGGAAGACCTGGATGGCGTTGCAGCCGTCCACCTTGGCCGCCTCGATCGGCTCCTTCGGCATGGCCAGCAGGCCGGCCATCAGCAGGATGGCGAAGATCGAGGTCGACATCCACATCTCGGCGACAATGATCGAGAAGTTCGCAAGCCAGCCATTGACCAGCCACGGGATCGGTTTTTCGATCAGGTTCAGCGCGAACAGCGCATTGTTCACCAGGCCGACGGAATCGTTGAACAGGTATTTGAACTGGAAGCCCACAAGAATGGGCGAGAACATCATCGGGAACATCATGATGGTTCTGAGCGTGCGCTGGCCCCAGGTGATGCGGTTGACCAGGAGCGCGAGCCCCAGCCCCATGACCATTTCGAGGTTGAGCGCAATGGTGATGAAGACGACAGTGCGCCCGAAGGCCCACCAGAAATCGTCATTGCCCATCAGCCGCTCGTAATTGCGCAGCCCCACGAAATTGTAAAGGGAGTCCGGTCGAACCAGGTTGTAACTGGTGAAGCTCGTCCAGAACGACACGAGAAGCGGCACCAGCACGACCGCCAGAATGACGATGATGGCCGGCAGCAGCAGAAGATAGGGCGTCGCCTGCGGAGACCTGAAAAACTTCATGTCGCGCCTTCGAGAAGTGAAAAGAATGGGAGGAGTGCCGGCCTTCGGGCCGGTCAAATACCGCCGGCCCGAAGGCCGGCGGCATCATGCCTTGGGGGGAAGCGGGATCAGTAGTAGCCCGCGTCTTCCATGATGTAGGTCGCTTCCTCGGCGGCATCGTCGAGGGCTTCCTGCGCCGTTTTCTCGCCGACGATGGCGGCCTGCAGCTCGGGCCACAACACGTTGGAGACCTGGATCCACTCAGGAATGAGCGGCGGCGTGCGGGCGTCATCAAGCGAGCCCTTCCACACCGTGAACATCTCGGCGAGGTTTTCCTTGCCGTTCTCGTTGAACCACTTGACGACTTCGTCATAGGTCGCCGTGCGGGTCGGCAGATTGCCGGCCATGGCTTCCATCAGTTCGCTCTCGTCATTGGTCATGAACACGGCAAAGGACACGCCGGCTTCCTTGTTTTCACAATCCTGCGTGACCGAGAAGGAGTGCGAGCCGGACCAGCCCCCGCGCTTGCCGGACGAACCGACGGGCGAGACCGCATAGCCGAGGTCATCGGCGATCTTGGAGGCTTCCGGATCAGCGAAGAAGGCTGCCCAGCCCGGCCAGTCGAGATCGACTGCAAGCTGACCGGCGGCCATGGCCTGGCCGATATCATCCCAGGTATAGTTGACCGTACCGGCAGGAACCGCGCCGGCCTCGTAGATGTCGATGAACCACTGCAGCGCTTCGACGCCGGCTTCGGAATTGAACACCGGCTTCATGTCCTCATCAAACATATCGCCGCCATTGGCGCGCAGGATTTCCATGAAGCGGCCCGACATGCCCTCATCCTTGCCGGCAAAGGCCGTGCCGTAAAGGTTCGGCGGATCGGCGAAGAAGATCACCTGGTCGCGGAACTCGTCGAAGGTCTTCGGCGGCGCCAGTTCGGTGCCATACTTCTCTTTCCACGCGGCCTGGTTTGCCGGATCGGCATAAAGGCTCTTGCGGTAGTAGATGTTGGAAACATCGGTGACGCGCGGCAGTTGCACCAGACGGCCATCAACCGTCGAGGCGTTCAGCGTGCCCTGGACATATTTATCGAGTTCGGACGGCGGTATATGCTCGGAAAGGTCGATGTAGAGATCGCCATATTGCGGGGCGAAGCTCGTATGGTTGGAGCCGACGCACCACGAAATGTCGCCGGCGGCAATGTCCTGCTTGATCTCGCGGTCGAGATCGAAATGGTTCTTCGAGGAAACGATCTCGACCCTGGCGCCGGTCATTTCTTCCCATTCCGGGATACGGGTATAGAGCTTCTCGTACTGGGTGCCGCCGATCAGCTTCACCTTCAGCGTATAGTCCGGAAAACTGCCGTAGTCGAAATCATCGGCCTGGGCCGAGGCAGCGAGGCCGCCCACGGCGCAGCAGGCGACAAGCGCCGCCTTCAGAAAAGTCATTCGCATCATTCTCCTCCTCTCGCGTTCAAGCCCAGAAAAGACTTGATCCTCCATATTTGAAAAGTCTATTCGTATATAAGCATCATTTCGGCAAGCTCGTCAACGCCGCTCTTGATATTGGACAGGAACACCGGCAGTTTCGCTGCATTTTCAGGGTGAAGAAACGCACCCGCCGCTTGAGGACCGACCATGGCAACAGATGACTCCGACCGCTACCGCGCCCCCGCTCTCGACAAGGGACTCGATATTTTCGAGCTGCTGGCGGAAACGGACGGGGCTCTCAGCCAGGCGGAGATTGCCAAGTCGCTGGGGCGCACGCCAAACGAGATCTACCGCATGCTCGACCGGCTGGTGCGACGCGAATATATCCGCCGTACGCCGGAGGACCGCTACGAGATCACACTGAAGATGTTCGAACTGGTCCATGCCCGTCCGCCGCTGCGGCGACTTGTCAACCAGGCGATGCCGTTGCTTCAGCAAGTCGCGCAGGATGCCGGGCAGTCGTGCCATCTCGTGGTCTTCGACCGCAACGCCGCGGTCGTCGTTGCCCAGGTGGATGCGCCGAGCTACTGGTCGCTCGCCGTGCGCGTCGGCACCCAGCTCAAGCTCACCTCGACCGGCTCCGGTCTCGTCTTCCTGGCTTTCTCATCACCCGAGAACCGGGCGCTGATGCTGAAAGGTGCGGGCGAAACGATGTCGCCCCAGGTCGAGGCGATGCTCGAGACCATCCGCAGGGACGGCCACACCATGATGCCGTCCGAACAGATCGCCGGCGTCACCAACCTGTCGGCCCCCGTCATCGGCCCGCTCGGCTCGGTGATGGCGGTTGTCACCTCGCCCTATACGGAACGGCTCGACCGCGATGGTCGCGAAGACCGCGCCCATACGCTTGAACTGGTGCGCGCGGCCGCCGCCAGCCTGTCGAAGGGACGGCCGGAGGATTGAGATCAAGACCGCCCGCACCGAAAGGGCCGGGAAAAAAGAGGCAGATACGCCCGCGCGCGGGCCAAGGGAGGACCACATGCGCATCATCGATACCCATCTCCACCTCGTCTACAAGGACCGCTTCTCCTACCCCTGGCTGAAGGACGCCCCTGCCCTTGACCACCAGGCAACGGCGGAAGGCTTTTTCGCCCACGCCGAAGACCTCGGCATTGAAAAAGCGCTGCACATGGAGGTCGACGTTGCGGAAGAGGACATGGAGGCCGAAAGCGCCTTCATCGTCGGGGCCCATGAAAGAATTGCAGGCGCCATTGCCGCCGGCCGGCCGGAAAGCCCCGATTTCCCCGCCTATCTGGAGCGCATCGCCGCGATCGAGGGCGTCAAGGGCCTGCGCCGCGTGCTGCATATCATGCCGGACGCGCTTTCCCAGTCGGATATATTTGTCGAGAATATCCGTCGGCTAGCGGCCCACGACATGACATTCGATCTCTGCGTGCTGGCCCGCCAGCTGCCGCTCGCCATCGATCTGGCGCAGAAATGCCCGGAGGTTCAGTTCGTGCTCGACCACTGCGGCGTGCCGGATATCGAAAATGACGGACTTGATCCCTGGCGGGAGCATATCGGCGAGATCGCGAAGCTCGCCAATGTGACGGCAAAGGTCTCCGGCGTCATCGCCTATGGCGGCGCGGACTGGAGCGTTGAGGGTCTACGCCCCTATGTCAGCCACGTCATCGACACCTTCACCTTCGACCGCGTCGTCTGGGGCTCCGACTTTCCCGTCTGTATGCTGTTTGCAAGCCTTGAAGACTGGGTCGCGGCCTCGAAGGAACTGGTCGCCGACGCCAGTCCCGATGAGCAGAAAAAACTGTTCAGCGTCAATGCGGAGAAGGTCTACCGGCTTTAGAAGGCATCGACGCGACCTCATCTTATTGCTGAAACAGGGAGGAACCCATGCAGCGCATCGGAATGGTCCTGACGCTCAACGCCGACAAGGTGGCCGAATACAAGCGGTTGCACGCCGACGTCTGGCCGGAAATTCTGGACATGATCAGGAAATGTAATATCCGGAACTATACCATTTTCCTCAGGGAGCCGGAAAACCTCCTGTTTTCCTACTACGAATATACCGGCGATGACTACGAGGCCGACATGGCGAAGATGGCCGCAGATCCGAAAACGCAGGAATGGTGGTCGGTCTGCATGCCGTGCCAGAAACCGCTCGAAACGGCGAAAGAGGATGAATGGTGGATCGAGATGGAAGACGTGTTCCATCTCGACTGAGGTCGGCAAAGCCACGGGCTGCTCCAGGCCGCGGCCATCATCGCCATTGCCGAATCGGGAGCGGCGGCGGCACAGGCCTCAAGAAAACTGAGGCCCCTGCCGGGGCGGGCCTCAGATCTTCTTCACGAATTCCGATTTCAGCTTCATGGCGCCGAAACCGTCTATCTTGCAGTCGATATTGTGATCGCCTTCCACAAGTCGGATGTTCTTCACCTTGGTGCCGACTTTCAGAACCTGGCTTGAACCCTTGAGCTTCAAGTCCTTGATGACGGTGACGGTATCGCCATCGGCCAGTCGATTGCCATTGGCGTCCTTGAATTCCGGTCCGCCGCTCTCGTCCGTCCCCGGCGTCCATTCGTTCCCGCATTCGGGGCAGATCAACAGCGCTCCGTCTTCATAGGCGTAAATCGACTGACATTTGGGACATGGCGGCAATTCGCTCATGATCATCCTCCTGATTGTTGGCGCTGCGATGAGCCGGATTGGCGCCACGAAAACCGCACGGCGCAATGTTGCGTTGGTCGGGAAAACAAGGCTTCGTAGTGCGAAAAATAAGGCCTGTCGAGTGCAAACGGGTGGCTGCCGAGCAGCACGTTCCAGGCCAGCGACCGGAAGGAAAACACAAGGAACCAAACTCGCCCCCTTGAATTCCGCCCAAATTTGAATAACCTCTTCACATAAGAATGACACTCTCGCCTGAAGGAGGAGCAGGTTGTCAAAAACGTCTCGCAGCCCGGCGCAAAGCTGGGCAGCGGCGGGTTCGCCGCGCCCTATCGTCATTATCGGAGGCGGTTCGATCGTCACCGACGCCCATCTGCCCGCCTATCGCATGGCCGGCATTCCTGTCGCCGGCGTGTTCGATCTCGACGCCGAACGCACCGCCCAGGTTGCGGCCGACTGGGACATCACGCCATTCGCCAGCCTTGAGGAGGCGATCGCGACCGAAAACGCCGTCTTCGACCTGGCGCTGCCGCCGGTTGCCCATCAGGGCGTGATCGAGAAACTGCCGGAAGGGGCGCCTGCCCTTCTGCAAAAGCCGATGGGGCGCGACCTTGCCGAGGCGACGGCGATCCTCAAGGCCGCCCGCGAGAAAAAACTGACGGCCGCCGTCAATTTCCAGCTTCGTTTCTCGCCGATGATGCTGGCGATCCACGACCTTTACAAAAGCGGCGCGCTGGGCGAACTCGTTGATGTCGAACTGCACGCCAACATCATGACACCCTGGCATCTCTGGCCGTTCCTGAAGGGCATGGAGCGCGTCGAGATCCTGCTGCACTCGATCCACTATCTGGACCTGATGCGCCATTTTCTGGGCAATCCGCGCGGCATCCATGCCAAAACGCTCGGCCATCCGGACACCACGGTCTCGCAGTCGCGCACATCGGCGATCCTCGACTATCCCGAGCCCGTGCGCGCGGTCATGTCGGTCAATCACAACCATGACTTCGGGCCGAAATTCCAGGATTGCTATTTCCGTTTCGAGGGCACCAGGGGCGTGGCCATCACCACGCTCGGCGTCAATCTCGACTACCCCAAGGGCGTGCCGGACGAGCTCTGGTTCTGCAAAAAGGGCGGCGACTGGGAAGAGATTCCGCTTTCCGGCACATGGTTCCCGCATGCCTTCATCGGTGTGATGAACAATCTCCAGCGTTTCGTCGCCGGCGAGGACGACACCCTTCTGACAAGCGTCGAGGACGCCTGGAACACCATGGCGCTGGTCGAGGCCGCTTATGAGAGCAGCGCCCGCCCCGCCACCCCGATCAAGGAAAGACCATGACCGCAGATACGTCCGACCTGCCGCTCGAGGGCGTGCTGGTGCTCGACATGTGCCAGTTTCTCTCCGGCCCCTATTGCTCGCTCCGCCTGCAGGACCTCGGCGCGCGGGTGATCAAGATCGAGCGTCCGGGCCTTGGCGATCTTTCCCGCAGGCTTTATCTCTCCGACACCGAGATCGGCGGCGATTCCACGATTTTCCACGCAATCAACCGGTCCAAGGAAAGTCTCGCGCTGGACATGAAGGACCCGGACGACCTTGCCGCGCTGAAGACGCTGATCGGCAAGGCGGATGTGGTGCTGCAGAATTTCCGCCCCGGCGTGATTCAGAGGATCGGGCTTGATTACGAGACGCTGAAACAGGATTTCCCGGGCCTCGTCTATGGCTCGATCACTGGCTATGGTGACGAAGGGCCCTGGGTCAGCCGGCCGGGCCAGGACCTTCTGGCGCAGGCGCGCTCCGGCGTGATGTGGCTGAACGGCGACGACGGCCAGGGCCCGGTGCCCTTCGGCCTTGCCATTGCCGACATGCTGGCGGGCGCCGCGCTGGCGCAGGGCGTTCTGGCCGCGCTGGTGAAGCAGGGCCGCACCGGCAAGGGCGCGCATGTGGAGACGAGCCTGCTGGAGGCGATGATCGACTTCCAGTTCGAGGTTCTGACGACGCATCTGAATGACGGCGAGCGGCCGCCGAAACGCGCCGCCTACCGCTCCGCCCATGCCTATCTTTCCGCCCCCTACGGCGTCTATCCGACCGCCGACGGCTGGCTGACGCTCGCGATGATGCCGATCGACCAGCTTTCCGACGTGCTTGGCTTCGATGACCTTGCCCCCTACCGCGGCAAGCCGGATCTCTGGTTTACCGCGCGCGACGACATCAAGCGCATCATCGCCGGCCATCTCGCCACCGAAACCACGGACCACTGGCTCTCTATTCTGGAACCGGCCGATGTCTGGTGCGCCAGGGTGCTCGACTGGCAGGAACTGATGAACCATGCCGGCTTCAAGGTGCTCGACATGTTGCAGACGGTGACGCGCGAGGACGGGGTCTCGATCCGCACCACGCGTTCGCCGCTGAGGATCGATGGCAGGCGCATGCAGACCGGCCGCGCCGCGCCGAGGATCGGCGAGCAGAGCGAAGCCATACGCGCGGAGTTCGGCCTGTGACGATCAAACTGAAAGGCATGACCTGGAGCCATCCGCGCGGCTATGACCCGATGGCGGCAAGTGCCGCCGAATGGCGGAGGAAGACAGACGTCGCGATCGAATGGGACAAGCGCAGCCTGCAGGATTTCGAGAGCTTTCCGGTCGAGGAACTGGCCCGGCAATATGACCTGATCGTCATCGATCACCCGCATGTGGGCCAGATCACGGCGGAGAACTGCCTGGCGCCGCTGGATGTGCCGGGTCGCGAGGACGAGCGGGATGCGCTTGCAGAAGGCTCCGTCGGCGCGTCCTACCCGAGCTATGGCTATCATGGACGTCAATGGGCATTCCCGCTGGACGCGGCAGCGCAGGTCATGGCCTATCGCGAGGACCTGATCGAAGAATTACCCCAAGACTGGGATAGCCTGATCGCGCTTGCCTGCGTAGGCCGCGTCATGCTTCCGCTGCGCCCGCCGCACAATCTGATGACGTTCTATACGCTTGCCGCCAATACCGGCACGCCCTGCCAGACGGAAAGCCCCGGCCCGCTGATCGCCGTTGATGACGGTATCGCGGTTTATGAGAAGCTTGCCGAACTTGCACGCGTGGTGCCGGCGGAAAACTTCGCCATGGACCCGATTGCCGTGCTCGAGGCGCTGGCCGGGCCTGGGCCGCAGGCAGTCCTCTCGCCCTATATCTATGGCTATGTGAATTACGCCATCGACGGTTTTCGCCCGCATCGGCTGACCTTCACCGACATCCCGTCACTTGGCGATAACGGCCCCTGCGGATCGGCGCTCGGCGGCACGGGCATTGCCGTCTCGGCCTTTTGCGGGAACCGGGAAGCGGCAATCGACTACGCCTACTGGGTCGCAGGGGCCGCGGTTCAGTCGGGGCTTTATCCCGAGGCCGGCGGCCAGCCCGGCCATGACGCCGGCTGGACCGACGATGCCGTCAACGCCAAAACCCACGATTTTTATCGCAACACAAGGCAAACGCTGGAAACAGCATTCCTGCGTCCGCGCCACAACGGCTATATGCGCTTCCAGGCTGCGGCCTCCGAGGCACTCAACGAGGCGCTCAGGGATGGCACAAACGCGCGTGCCGCCATTGCCCGGATCAACACACTGTTTACGGAGAGCTTCTGATGGAGCGGCCACGCCATTTCGAGGACATCAAGGTCGGCGAGGAGCGCCGCACCTATGGCCGGACGATCACCGAGACGGATTTCGTCGTCCATGCGGGCCATACGGGCGACTTCTTTCCCCACCACATGGATGCCGAATTCATGAAGGATAGCCCCTTCGGACAGCGCATCGCCCATGGCACGATGACCTTTGCCATCGGCATCGGATTGTCGGCGTCGGAAATCAATCCGCTCTCCTTCACCTATGGCTATGAGCGGCTGCGCTTCCCCAAACCGGTCTTCATCGGCGACACGATCCACACCGTGCTGACGATCACGCGCTGCGAGGACGATCCGAAGCGACCCGGCCATGGCCGGGTCATCGAGGAGGTGCGCGTCCGCAACCAGCGCGAAGAGGTCGTGATGGCCTGCGACCATGTCTATCTGGTCGAGCGCCGAGAGGCATAGCCCCTCAGCCCCAGCTCAGAGGCGGGCCGTCTTCGCGGAAGCGGTCGAACTGCTCGATGGCGCGGATCGAGCGGCCGTTGTCGATGGCTGCAAGATCGAGGATCACGGTATTGGCAACCGTCATCGGGATGACGAGCGACTGCGACTGGCCGAGCGATCCGCGCGAAATGGTGATGTGATGGTCCGGCGGCGGGGAAAACCGTCCGCCCCGCACATCGGTCACGGCAAGCGTTTTCGCGCCCCGATCCGCGGCGACGGTGCGGATATCCTGGACCAGCGGCGGCAATTTGCGAAAGGCAAAGAGCCAGAGCACGTCGTCGGCCGTCATCGTCATCAGCTTTTCGCGCATCTGGTTCGGCGTGGCTGTGAGATCAACGGCATCATAGCCCGAACGATTGAGCCGCAGCCCCAGAAGCTGGGCGAGCGCGCCGGCGTGGCCCGTGCCGATGATGAAGACCTTGCGGCAATCCCGCACCGTTTCGGCAAACTTTCGGATCTGCCGGTCATCAACGCTGTTGCGCGCCGCTTCCAGCGCTGCGATCTCGCTGTCGATGACGGAAGAGACCAGCTGGCCCTCATCGGCCCGCAGGAGACGGGCGGCAACGCGGGCAGCGCCGTTGTCGAAATCCTCATCCTCGCCCGCGAGACTGTTCTGCAGGAATGTGCGGAATTCCGGATAGCCTTCAAACCCCAGACGACGCGCCAGGCGAACGGCGGAAGACGGATGAAGGCCGGCCCGGGTGGAGATTTCCTTGCCGTTTTCAAGGGCTGCGCGCAGCGGATTCTGAAGAAGCACGTCGAGAAGTCGCGTATCCGCCTGGGTCAGTCGCTCCGAGTTCAGCGCGACGAGATCGCTCAGGTGCTGGGGAATGCCATCGGGTATGTTCATGTCGGCTCTGTCGTCTTCCTCAGTCCTGCACAACAAGCTGTTGCTGCGTTTCAACCCGCGCGCCCGTCTCCGCGTCGAAGAAATGCGCCGCGTTCATGTCGCAGGCAATCCAGCAGTCGGAAAGATCGCCCGGAAGCGCGCCGCGGTGCGCCGTGAGCGTAACCCGGCCCGCCGGCGTTTCGCAATGAAGCACGACATCCGACCCCGTCATTTCGCTCAATGTAACGCGCGCCGGCAGCGCCACGCCGTCCGGCCGCGTCGCCGTGATCGTCAAAGCGTCGGAGCGCAGCCCCACCGTGAGCCCTTCCGCGACAATGCCGCCGGGTATCGAGCCGGCATCGAGAAAGTTCATCTCCGGCGCGCCGATGAAGGAGGCGACGAAGCGGTTGGCAGGCCGGTCATAGATCGCCTCGGGCGTGTCGAACTGCTGCAGATAGCCGCCCTTCATCACCGCAATCCGGTCGGCGAGCGACAGCGCCTCGGTCTGGTCGTGGGTGACGTAGACGATGGTCGCCCTCAGCGCCCTGTGCAGTTCCTTGATCTCTCGGCGCATGACGACGCGCAGCGCATTGTCGAGATTGGACAAGGGCTCGTCCATCAGGAAGGTCGAGGTATCGCGCGCGATCGCCCGCCCCATGGCAACGCGCTGGCGCTGGCCGCCGGAAAGAGCGGCGGGCTTGCGGTCGAGATAGGGAGTGAGCTGCAGCGTGGCGGCAACCTCTTCGGCGCGCCGGTTGCGCTCCTTCTTCGCCACGCCGCGCAGTTCCAGCCCGAAGGCGATGTTCTCGCGCACGCTCATGTGCGGATAGAGCGCATAGTTCTGGAAGATCATCGCGATATCGCGGTCCTGCGGCGAGACGTCATTGGCGCGCCTGCCGTCGATCTCGATATCGCCCTCGCGGCAATCCTCAAGGCCTGCGATCAGACGCAGAAGCGTCGACTTGCCGCAGCCGGAGGGGCCGACGATGACGATGAACTCGCCGGGCCGGATATCCATTGAAACGCCATGCAGAACCGTTGGGCCGTTATCATAGGCCTTGCGGATGTTCCTGAGCGCGATGCTGCTCATCATACCCTCTCCTGCGCCAGTTGATTGCGGATATCGATCGCCAGCCGCGGCCGGTCGGTGGTGAAGACCTTGAGGTCCAGTGCGAAGGCTTTCGAGATTTGCGCTGCCGTGTGGGCGGCCCAGGCGCCGAAGGCGAGACCGGCATCCTCCGCACGCTGTTTCAGCGAGGCGTCGGCCATGTCTATGTTGACGGAAATCTCTGAAATGCTGCGCTGGCGGGCGATCTCGACGACGCCGCGGCTCCCGAGCTGGGTCAATACCGGCGGACTGACGAGCCAGAGCGTGGGCCTGTCAGCTGCCTGCCTCAGGGCATCGAGACTTTCCAGCAGGAAAGAGGAAAACACCGTGGTTTCGAGCCGCCCGGCCTTTTCGAGCGCTTCGACCACGCGCGGCACGAAATCCGCATAGGGCCTCCCGTCAGCGCCGGGCTTGATCTCGCAGCGGAAGACGACCTTGCTCAGCCTGAAGATGTCGCAAAGCTCCTCGACGAAGAGCGGGTGACGAAATCCGTCACCGGCATGATTGACGATTGCTCCGCGCACGTCTGCCGCCTTCATTTCGGCGATGACGCCGCTGCGGTCGGTCGTCCGGTCGAGCGTTGCGTCGTGATTGACGATGATGCGGCCGTCGGCGGTCGGGTGCAGGTCGAATTCCACCTCGTCGACGTCCATCGCCGCCGTTGCGGAAAAGCCCGCGAAGGTGCTGTCGCCATATTCGAGCGTTCCGCCGCGATGGGATGCAATGCGTGTCACAGTCTTTTCCTTTTTTTGATATTCAGCGTCATTTGACGGCGCCCATCGTGATGCCGCGCACCAGATGCCGCTCGACCAGCACGAAGCCGGCAATGACCGGCAGCATGGAAATCGCCGATGCCGCCATGACCAGCGGCCAGTTGATCAGCCCCTCGCCCGGATTGATGCGGTAGAGCCGGGCGAGACCGACCTGCAGCGTGTAGAGGTCCTCCCGGCTGGTGGCGACGAGCGGCCAGATATAGTTGTTCCATTCGGTGATGAAGATGTAGAGGCCCATGGAGAGGATCGCGGGCCTGGCAATCGGTACGATTACCCGCCACAACACCTTGAGCGGCGTCGCCCCGTCCATATAGGCGGCTTCATCCAGCGCGCGGGGAATGCCGCGGATATACTGGCGCAGGAAGAAGGCGGCAAAGCCGTTGGAAATCGCCGGCAGGATCAGGCCCGCATAGCTGTCGAGCAATCCGACCCTCGCCAGCGTCAGATAGTTGGGGATAAGGCTGATATGGCTCGGAATCATCAGCGTCGCCACCGTCGCCGCAAACAAGAGGTTGGAACCGAAGAAGCGGTACCGGGCAAAGGCATAGGCCGCCATGGTGGCAAAGCTGATGCCGATGAGAGTGACCGCGCCCGAGACGATCAGGCTGTTCAGCAGATAGCGGGCGAAATTGTACTGGCCTATGGCGAGCCGGTAATTGCCGAGTGTGAAATCGACCGTGCCGGTGTAATAGGCCGTCGAGGTCTGGAACGACATCCAGATCGAGTAAAGCACGGGCGACAGGAAGGCGAGGCCCGCCAGCAATGCCAGCGCGGCGAGTATCGGATTGTCAGGCTTCATAGTGCACCTTCCGGCCGAGAATGCGCGACTTGATGACCGCAAGCGCGATGAGAAGGATGAAGAGCAGCACCGCGAGCGCCGAGCCCTGGCCGATGTCGAAGAAGGTGAAGCCGATCCGGTAAAGCAGGTTCACCAGAAGATCGGTCGCGCCCGCCGGTCCGCCCTCGGTCATCACCGAGACGAGGGTGAAGACCTGAAAAGCCTCGATCACCGAGATCACCAGCAGGAAATAGGTCGTCGGCATCACAAGCGGTATCGTCACGCGACGGAAGACATGACGGCGCTTGCCGCCATCGACGGCGGCGGCATCATAAAGTTCCTGCGGAATGGCCTGCAGGCCGGCGATATAGATGACGATGTCATAGCCGAGCTGTTTCCAGGTGTTGATGAAGATCAGCACGCCAAGCGCCAGGTCCGGCCGCTGCATCCAGCGGATTTTCTCGGCGCCGAAGAACGAGAGCAGGCCGTTCGCCATGCCGTAATCGGTGGAAAAGACCCAGGAAAAGACGACCGCAATCGAGACCGTTGACGTGACCGAGGGCAGGAACAGCGCGCCGCGCAGGATGCGTCGCGAAAAGTCCTCGCGCGTGAGCGCGCTTGCGATCAGAAGCGCCAGCGCCAGCCGGATCGGCACGGAGACGAGGGCAAAGATCACCGTGACCCGCACCGAATTCCAGAACTCGCGCGAATTGAACAGGATCCGGTAATTCTCCAGCCCGACAAACGGCTTGTCGGCGGTCATGAAGTCCCATTGCCGGAAGCTCAGATCGATACTGGTGACGATCGGGATATAGGTGAACACCGCGATGAAGGAGATCAGCGGCAGCACGAAGAGATAGGGCGTCAGCTTGCGCGGCATGGGGCGGACTTTCGCACAGGCGCAGACATTGCGCTTGTCATTGGAAGATGCCCGCGCAGCGAAAGCGTTGCGCGGGCGATATGTCTTGGCGCGTCAATCAGTTGGAAAGACGCTGGGCTTCCTGCCTGGTGCGCTCGGCGAAGTCGCTGAGAGCTTCCTCGGCGCTCTGCTGGCCAAGGGCGATCGACTGCCAGACGTCATATTCGTTGGCGCGCATCCAGGTGACGACGACCGGGCGCGGACGGCCACGGGCGAAGTCGAGCTGGTTGATGGCGACATCGATGCCTTCCGCATTGGCAAGCGCTTCGGCAGCGCGCGGCTGATCGGCGGTGTGACGGTTGATCGGCATGTAGCCGGTTTCGGCAAACCAGATGGCGTTCGATTCCGGCGAGGCGGCAAACGAGATGAACTTGTAGGCCGCGTCCTTTACCTCCGGCTCGGACGAAGACAGGATGCCGATGCCGGCGCCGCCGATCGGCACCGCGCAGGTCTTGTTGCAAGGCATCGGGCGGACCAGAAGGTCGTCGCCGAGCGCTTCCTTCGCATCGCCGTAATTGCCGGTCGAGTTCATCATCATGCCAGCATTGCCGGAAAGGAAGAACTGCTTGTCCCTGCTCTCGTCGGTCACGCCATCCGGCGAGGCAACCTTGTATTCATCGACGAGCGAGGCCATCCATTCATAGGCCTCGACCGTGTTCGGCGCATCGATCAGAATTTCGCCGGTCTTCGAGTCGATCAGGTCGCTGTCATTCGACATGATCAGGCCCCAGCGGGCGAACTGGCCCGGCGCCGTCATACCCATGATACCTTCATCACCCAGGGTATCGGTGATCTGCTGCGCGGCAGCCAGGATATCGTCATAGGTTTCAAGCTTCGGCTCTTCCTCAAAGCCGGCGGCATCGAAGACGGCCTTGTTGAGATAGAGAACCGGCGTCGAGGAGTTGAAGGGCACGATATAGTTCTTGCCCTCATAAACGCCGACCTCGCGGGCAAAATCGAACAGATTGTCGGCGAGCGGATCATTGGCGAGGCGGTCGGAGAGATCATCGAGCACGCCGCGGTCGGCGAAGAGACCGTAACGGGTGACTTCCATGATCACCGCGTCGGGCGCGCGGCGCGCAGGGATTGCAGCCTGCAGCTTGGCAACGATGTCGTTATAATTGCCGATAAACTGGGCGTCGATGGTGATGCCGGGATTGGCGGCTTCGAAATTGTCGATGATTTCTGCAAGAGCTTCGCCATTGGCGCTGGTGTCGGAGAAGCTGTGCCAGAATTCGACAGTGGTATCGGCAAAGGCGGCAGACGCGGAAAGCGCGACGGAGCCGGCCAGAAGATAGGCGGAGAGTTTCATCATTCGAAAAATCCTTTTTCGCAACGAAAATTGCAAAGAGACGGCCATTTGCAATTACGCGCGCAAAGCGACATTTCGTTAAACGGATGATGAAGAATTCTTTACACGCGCGAACCGGCGCGGCGATGCACGCGCGCAGAAGAATTGCACAAAAACCGCGCGGCTTCGCTCACGGACGGATGACAAAGCTCGCGTCACCCACATTCATCGTGCTCGGGACAAATTTAGGGCCTTGACGCATAGCTGACAGATGTTCGCAGACATGTCTGACACTCCCGGACAGCAATCCGGGAGATTTATCAGCCACTCCGAGAGCTTCGTTCCGATTTTTGGTCCGGGGAAGGACGCTCAGAGCGGGCCGCCGCGCTCCTGCACGAGGGTGCGCAGGCGACGGAAGACATCCGGGCTCTGGCGCAACCCGTCATGCTCGTATTCATTGGTGACCCAGGCCTGGCAATTGCCGAGCCTCCCAGCCGTTTCCAGCGAAAGCCCGGCATCCACATACATGTCGTCGTGATAGACGGCGGCGGCAACGGGAATATCATTGGCAAAAAGCCGCGTCGCATCGTAAAGCGGCGGGTAGCCGGAATGCGCTGCAAGCGCCTCGGCCGCGTCCCGGAACGGGCGCAGGGACCGTATCTCCTCGAACATCCAAGGATAAACCATCTCGCCGGTCATCATCAGCGGCCGCTGATCGGGATGAAAGCGCGGAAACTCGGCGCGGATGCGCTCGGCCGCCCAGTTCGTCGGCGCGCTTCCCTGCCCGTAAATGCTCTCCTGCAGCAGGGCGTAGAGCGGATTGGCATCAAAGCCGGTCGCCGCCATGACGGAAAAGAGGAAGCTGTCGGAAAGGCGCGTTTCATCCGGATCGGCAAAGGCCTCGTCCATCAGCCAGTGCACGCTTTCGAAGCCGGCCCCGCCTCCGAATGCGATTCCCAGCGTCTGCAGCCGGCGCACGGTGAGCCGGTCGCCATCGGGCAGGCGGACGTCATTTTCCGCAACATGATCGGCAATGCGCGAGAACAGACCCGCATCATGCGGATAGCGCTTGTGATACTGCCGGTTCTTGACGGCCACGCGCGGATAGGTGCGGCGGTAGACCTCGTCCGCGGAGGCCGAAAGGCCGGACAGGCCCCCGGTCACGTAGCAGGCGGCGAGCCCTTCGGGGGCCTGCGAGAGATAGGTGAGCGTGATGAAGCCGCCGAAGCTCTGACCGAGCGTCTCCCACTTGCGATCGCCCATCAGGTTCTTGCGCACATGTTCGCAGTCGGCAACGATGCTGTCGGCGCGAAAATGCATCAGATAGTCGGCCGCCGCCTCGCCATTCCCGAAACGCGACATGGTTTCCGCCTCGATGCGGCTGCTGCGGCCCGTGCCGCGCTGGTCGATCAGGATCACGCGATGGGTCTTCAACGCCTCGGCAAGCCAGGACGGACCGCCGCCGACGGGCCGTGGCGATTTGCCGCCGGGCCCGCCCTGCAAAAAGGCAAGCGTCGGCAGGTCGTCACGCCGTTTCACCGGATCGACAATCTCGCGCACGAAAATCTGGATGAACGCGCCATCGGGTTTCGTCCAGTCGAGCGGCACCGGAACCAGCATATCCCGGATCATCATTCCGGGAATGATATATTGTTTCGGCATCATCGCGCATCATCCTGACCAGTCGGTTATTACCGGGCCTTGGAGCATGTCCGTGTTCCCTTGAATAGCGAACACGCTCTCACCCTTCGTTTTTCCGCGCGTCCGGACGGAAAACCGGTCTCCCCTTTTCATGGGCGCGCTAGAGCATCGGGCGAAAAAGTGGTTACCGGTTTTTCGATAACCCGATGCGCCTTAACAAAGAGATGGATCATCGGGCGGTTCAGATTAACCGCCCGATGATCTAGCCTTTCCCGAGCCCTATCCGCTTTTGCGTCCGACGAAAAGGGCAGGCTCGCGGAAAGGCCGCGAAAGGAAGACACGAATGCCGCCGCGCTCGTCCCCATGGACCGCGGATGCCGGCATCTTCGCTGCTGCCCGAAATCGCGTCCCTCTCTCACAGACGACCGGCCTTACCTACGCCTGCCCCGAATTCAAACGGCGAACAGCCCCTTTGCGCATCGGCCTTGACCGGAATGAGCGCCCTGGTCCAGGACAGTGCTGGCGCGCCGTCCGGACAGCCCGACATCATGTTCATCATGGCAGACGCTGTCGGCTACAGGCAGTGTTCCTGCGCGAATTCGGCTACACCGCCGAATTCTTGCCCACGGCTTCGAGGAATTCCGGAGCTATCTCTACGATCTCGACCGGAGCCCTTCTTCGACTGGTGAAATCAGGCGCTCCTGCACATTGCCAACGTGCCGTCCGACAAATGCGACGACATGGCGGGCGCCAAGGGCCGTGCGCCGCCGGCAGAGAACGAAACCGGCGCATCCTTTGACGCCTCCCGCAAGGCCTCCTTCCGGGCAAAAACCCGGCCGACGCCGAACAGGACCGGGTTGTCATGGCCGATTTCAGCCATGCCCTCGCCCAACCCCGCAAGCGTGCCGTGCCAGCGTCTTTCGTCCTGGCGGCTGATATTGGCGGCGATCAGGACCGGGGTTTCCGCAGGCAGGCCTTCGGCGATCAGCCGTGCGCTGATTTCGCCGGCCGTGCGGCCGCCCATATAGAACATCGTTGTCGTCGTCGGGTCGGCGATGGCGCGCCAGTCGATATCCTCCGGTAGCGCGCCCTTCTTCGAGTGCCCGGTGACGAAGCGGACCGACTGGGCGCAGTCGCGATGGGTGAGCGAAGTGGTGGCGCCGGCGGCGAGCGCGCTTGCGGCGGTGATGCCGGGGATCACGGAGACCGGGATGCCCGCTTCGCGAAGGGCTGTGATTTCCTCGCCGGACCGTCCGAACACCGAAGGATCGCCCGATTTCAGGCGCACGACGCGCTTTCCCGCCCGTGCCAGATCGAGCATCATCCGGTTGATATCCTCCTGCCGGCAGCTTGTCCGCCCGCCGCGTTTGCCGACCAGCATGCGCTTCGCCTCGCGCCGCGCCAGCTCAAGAATTTCCGGCGAGATCAGGTCGTCGAACAGGATGACATCGGCCGACTGCAGCGCGCGCATGGCCTTCAGCGTCAGAAGCTCGGGATCGCCCGGCCCGGCGCCGACGAGCGTGACGCTGCCCGTCTGCGGCGATGCGGCAATCTGCGTCGCACGCGCCAAAAGCCTGTCCGCTGCACCATCATCAGGGCCGGAGGTACCAGCAAAGCTTAGATCGACAAAATGCTCCCAGAAGGCCCGGCGCGCGCCGCCCGGCTTCAGTCTGGCATTCACCCCGTCACGCAAACCGGCCGCAAGCCCGGCCCAGCCTTTCAGAGATTTGGGCAGCAGCGTTTCAATGCGCCGCCGGATCGCCTGCCCCAGAATGGGGGCCGCGCCGTCGGTGGAAATGCCGACGACGACCGGCGAGCGGTTGACGATCGAGCCGAACTGGAAGTCGCAATAATCCGGTTTGTCGATGACGTTGACCGGCACGCCTTCCGCCTTCGCCCGCGCGCGGAAGGCCTGCGCTTCCTCCTCATCCACACAGTCTCCGAGCGCCAGTTCAAACGCCGTCCAGTCGGCAGCCGACCAGTGCGCCCCGGAAAGGCGCAAACGGCCATCGGCCTCCAGCGCAAGCAGCGCCGCGTCGGCAGCCTCGCGTCCCAGAAAGACCGTCACATCGGCACCCGTGGCGGCCATCAACTCCGCCTTCCAGGCGGCGGCATCGCTGGCGCCTGCGATGAGCACCGCCTTGCCCTTCAGCCGGAAGAACAGCGGCAGGACGGCGAGGTCCTCCATGCGGGCGGGTGTTTTTGTGCGTCCGGTAGCCATGATCCGCCTCCCCTATTCCGCCGCCATCGGCAGTGCGGAGAGCGCAATGAACAGCCGGCCGTCTTCGACCTGCACCGGATAGGTCTGCACCTCGCCCTCGTCCGCTCCGAGCGCCGAACCGCTTTCCAGCGAGATCACCATATTGTGCAAGGGGCAGGTCACGGCCCTGCCATGCACAATGCCCTCGGACAGCGGACCAGCCTTGTGCGGGCAGCGGTCGTCGATGGCGAAGACCTCGTCCTCCGCGGTGCGGAATACCGCGATCCGCCCGAAAGCCGTGTTGACGCAGCGCGCGCCGCGTTGCGGGATATCTTCAATACGGCCGATGGCGATGAAATCGTTGCTCATGATGGGCTCCTCATTCCGCCGGCTCGGGATGGCCGACCACGGCCATCGGCTTGAATTCGTGCTTGTCCTTGCCGGAGACGCGCTCCGACCACGGGTCGACCTGGGCATATTTCTGGCTTTCGACGAAGCGCTCGAAATAGGCCTTGCGCTTTTCGGCATCGTCCATGATCTGGGCGCGGACCTCGTCATAACCGATGCGTTTTGCCCATTTGTAGATGCGTTCCAGATAGCGGCCCTGTTCGCGGTACATCTGGGTGAGCGCCACGATATGCTCCAGCGCCTCGTCCTCGGTCTTCACCATGCCGAGCAC
>NZ_CFHTCS010000038.1:0-20464 GCF_984369615.1 Martelella sp.
TCATTATGGCGTCGACTGGCGCGAATACAAGGCCGTGATCGAGGACGCGCTTTCCGGCGAGAAGACGCGCGGCGCCAGCACCATTCCCATGCAGACGGTGAAGAACCTGTTCCTCTGGAACGGCCGTTCCTATGTGCGCAAGGTCCTGGAACTGCCGCTGGCCGTTGCCGCCGACGCCTTCTGGTCGAAGGAACGGATGATGGAGATCTATCTCAACATTGCCCAATGGGGACCGGAGACCTTCGGCATCGAGGCGGCCGCGCGCGAGCAGTTCGGCGTGCCCGCCTCCGCCCTCTCGCGCCGCCAGGCAGCGCTTCTCGCCGTTTCGCTGCCGAACCCGACAGGCCGGCAGGCCGCAGCCCCCAGCGCCCATATGAACAGGCTTGCCGACCGGGTGGAACGGCTTTCCGCCCGTTCCGGCGCCTATATCAGCTGCCTTTATGACTGATATCCGATAATTCCATTGGCGCATCGCCGGCATTTGCGGTTAACTCCCGCCCGCGGAATGGCTATCGGAAAGGACGCCCCATGCGCGATCTGACGCTTTATATCGGCAACAAGCGCTATTCATCCTGGTCGCTGAGGCCATGGCTTGCCATGGAGGCCTCGGGCATTCCGTTCAAGGAAGTGCTGATCCCGTTTGATTTTCCCGCCGGCAATCCGCGTTTTCGCGAGATCTCGCCGGTCGGCATGGTGCCGGTGCTCCATCACGGCAAGGCGCGGATATGGGAATCGCTCGCCATCATCGAATATGTCGCCGAGCTTTATCCCGAAGCCCAGCTGTGGCCTGAAGACCGGATCGAACGCGCTGCCGCCCGCGCGCTTTCAGCCGAGATGCATGCCGGCTTTCGCGCGCTGCGCGGCGCCTGCCCGATGAATTTCGGCCGCAAGCCCGCTCCGCTTGCGGTCAACGACGCGGTGAAGGCCGATGTGGCGCGGATCGAGACCATGTGGCGCGACGCGCTGGAGGCCTCCGGCGGCCCCTTCCTGTTCGGCCATTTCACGGCGGCGGACGCCATGTATGCGCCGGTCGTCAACCGCTTCGAGATCTATGAACTGGCCGATACGATGCCCACGCTGGCCTACATGAACGCGGTGAAAAGCCTGCCTGCCTTCCAGCGCTGGCGCGACGGGGCGCTGGCCGAAAGCTGGGTTGTTCCCGAAGACGAGGTGTGAGACGGACGCTTTCTGCCGCATGGTGCAAAAAAAAGCCGCGGGGACTGGTCAAACAGGCGCAAGACCTGTATAAGCGCGCCAAATTTCATGCATTCAAAGGCCGAAATCGCGGTGGTCAAGCCCGCCGGTGACTGAGCCTTGCCGAAACTGGAGTAGTCCAATGGCTGTACCGAAAAGAAAAACGACCCCGTCCAAGCGCGGTATGCGCCGTGCTGCAGACGCTCTGAAGAACCCGACCTATGTCGAGGACAAGAATTCCGGCGAACTGCGCCGCCCGCACCATATCGATCTGAAGACCGGCATGTATCGCGGCCGCCAGGTTTTGACGCCGAAGGAAGCCTGATCGGTTTCTTGCAGACCTTATGAAAAAAGCCGCCCCTCGGGGCGGCTTTTTTTTGTTTTAGAGCGCCGTGCGTCCATTCGGACGCACGGCGCTCTAACCTATTGAAACTACGCATCGGGAGCAAACGGATAACTCAGGCGGCGTCCGGCATGCGGGCGACGACCTTGATCTCGAAATCGAAACCGGCCAGCCAGGTCACGCCAATGGCCGTCCACGTCGGAAAGGGCGGCTGCGGGAAAAACGCATTCTTGACCGCAAGTACGGTTTCCAGCTGGTTCTCCGGATCAGTGTGGAAGCTCATGACATCGATGATATCGTCGAAGTCGCAACCGGCCGCTCGCAGCGTATTGGAAAGGTTGTCGAATGCGCGACGGACCTGAGCCTCAAATCCTGGCTCGGGGGTTCCGTCCGGGCGGCTCCCGACCTGGCCCGAGACGAACAGAAACTCGCCCGAGCGGACGGCCGGTGAATAGCCGTGAGCGTCATAAAGAGCGTGGCGATCCCTGTCGTCAGGGTAAATGGCGTTGCGTGTCGTCATGGAAACTCTCCTTTTTGGCGAAGAGCCGCAGCCGGACCGGCATTTCCCGGTGGCCGGGCATCTGATATACGGCTTGTACATGAATTATTCGCATACGCCTCGTATGTCAATTGACATACGAGGCGTATATTAAGCAAGGATGATCCCATGGCGACGCGCGCCGAGAAAATGGAGGCCAATCGGGCAAGGCTGCTCGCCGCGGCCCGCAAGGCCTTTGCCGAAAAGGGCTATGCCGCAGCCTCGATGGATGAGCTGACGGCAGAGGCCGGGTTGACGCGCGGTGCGCTCTACCACAATTTCGGCGACAAGCGCGGCCTGCTCGCCGCCGTGGTCCACCAGATCGATAGCGAGATGGCGGCGGAAGCGCGCAGACAGGCTGAAAGGGCCGAGACCGCTTGGGACGCGATGCTGACGGAGGGCATCGCCTATATCGAGATGGCGCTTGAGCCGGAGGTGCAGCGCATCGTGCTGCGCGATGGCCCCGCCTTCCTCGGCGACCCTTCGCAATGGCCAAGCCAGAACGCATGCCTGGAAGAAACCAGAGGGGCCGTCGAAAGGCTGATCGCGGACGGCATTGTCAAGCCGGTGGATGCGGAGGCTGCCGCCCGTCTTTTGGCCGGCGCCGCGCTCAACGCGGCCTCATGGATTGCCGCAAGCGACCGGCCGGAGCTTGCGCTGCCCAAGGCCATCCAGGCGTTTTCGATGCTTGCGGGGGGCCTGCTGGCCGACGGGCAGGCGGGCGACTGAAGCCGATGCAAAAGCCCGCAATCCGGCCAAAGCCGAATTGCGGGCGCGCGCACCGGTTCCGACCCTCGTATTTCCGTCAGCCGATCACGGCCTCGACCTTGACAGTGGTAACGCCTTCGGCCGGCGGGGCGATCAGATTGCCCTCGATCGCATTGCCGTCGACGGTCAGCGCCACGTCATTGCCGGGGCCCTTGCGGGTGACGGCAATGTCGTAGGTCACGCCGCGCCAGGTGCGCTTCACCGTAAAGCCGGTCCAGCGCTCCGGGATCACCGGCGCGACGCGCAGGCCCTCATATTCCGGACGGATGCCGAGAATGAACTGGGTCGCGGCATAATAGTTCCAGGCCGCCGTCCCCGTCAGCCAGGAATTCTTGGCCTCGCCGTGGCGGGTCGCATCGCGGCCGGCGATCATCTGGGCATAGACATAGGGCTCCAGCCGGTGCGTATCGGAAATGCCCTCGCGCGCCGACGGATTGATGCGGGTGTAATAGTCAAACGCCGCATCGCCATTGCCAAGTACGGTCTCTCCGATCACCACCCAGGGATTGTTGTGGCAGAAGATGCCGGCATTTTCCTTGTAGCCCGGCGGATAGGTCGAGATCTCACCATACTCGATATAATATTTGGTATAGGCCGGCTGCAGCACGACGATGCCATGCGGCGTCGCCAGATGTTTCGCCACCGAATCGAGCGCCTTGCGGGCCTTGCCGTCTTCCACGCCGACGCCTGCGAGCGTGCAGAAGCCCTGGCTTTCGATATAGATCTTGCCTTCCGCGTTTTCTTTGGAGCCGATCGGCCGACCGAAATCGTCATAGGCGCGGATGAACCAGTCGCCGTCCCAGCCATGTTCGCGGATCGTGGCGTCCATGTCCTTCGACACCTTTGCGTAGAACTCGGCGTCCTCCGCCTTTCCGGTCTCTTTTGCAATATCGGACAGCTCTTTCGCCGAAAGCACCATGAGACCGGCAATGAACACGCTTTCCGCAACCTTGCCATCCTTGCTGGTGGTCGTTTGAAAACTTTCGCCGGGCGTCTCGGAAAAGCAGTTGAGGTTGAGGCAATCGTTCCAGTCGGCGCGGCCGATGAGCGGCAGGCCGTGCGGGCCGATGCGGTCCAGCGCATACTGCATGGAACGCTGGAGGTGGGCGTAGAGCGGCTCTTCCGTGCCCGGCTGGTTGTCGAACACGACGGGCTCTTCAAGGATCGAGAAGTCGCCGGTTTCCTTGAGATAGGCGGCAACGCCGATGATCAGCCAGTGCGGATCGTCGTTGAAGTCGCCGCCAATGTCGTTATTGCCCTTCTTCGTCAGCGGCTGATACTGGTGATAGGCGCCGCCGGACGACAACTGAGTGGCGGCGATGTCGAGAATGCGCTCCCGGGCGCGCTCCGGAACCATGTGAACGAAGCCGAGCAGGTCCTGGTTGGAATCGCGGAAGCCGAGGCCGCGACCGATGCCGCTTTCAAAGGACGAGGCCGAGCGCGACATGTTGAAAGTCGCCATGCACTGGTACGCGTTCCAGATATTGACCATGCGGTCGGTATGGATATCGGGCGTTTCCGCCTGATAGACGCCGAGAAGATCGTCCCAGTGCTTGCCGAGCGCGGCAAACGCCGCTTCCACATTTCCGGCATCGAGATATTTGTCGATGACGGGTTTCACCGTCTTCTTGTTGATCCTCTGCGAGCCGGGCGGGTCGAATTTCGCGTCCTTGTCGTTCTCGTGATAGCCGAGCACGAAGATCACCTGGCGGGTCTCGCCGGGCTGCAACGTCATCTTCACCTGATGCGAGCCCATCGGCGACCAGCCATGGGCGACGGAATTGCGCGACCTGCCCTCGGCAACGGCAACCGGCTTGTCCCAGCCGCGCCAGGGTCCGAGGAAGTCCTCGCGGGCCGTGTCATAACCGGCCAGTGGCTCGGAGCAGGCGAAATAGGCGAAATGATTGCGGCGCTCGCGATATTCGGTCTTGTGGTAGATGACCTCGTCTTCGACCTCGACCTGACCGGTCGAGAGATTGCGCTGGAAGTTGCTCTGGTCGTCCAGCGCGTCCCAGAGGCAGAACTCGACCGAGGAGAACAGCGAAAGGTCTGCCGGCACGAGGCGCTCATTGGTGACGGTCAGCTGCCAGATTTCCAGCGTCTCGCCCAGCGGCACGAAATAGCGATTTGAGACGCGGATGCCGTTGCGTTTTGAACCGATCGTCGAATAGCCCATGCCGTGGCGGCAGGCGAAATCCTCGACCGCCGACTGCGTCGGCATCCAGGTTGGCGACCAGAAATCGCCGTCCTCATTGTCGCGGACATAGACGTACCGGCCGCCATTGTCATACGGCACATTGTTGTAGCGGCCGCGGGTGAGGCGGCGCAGGCGCGCATCGCGGTAGTAGGAATAGCCGCCGGCGGTGCCCGACAGGATGCCGAAATAGCCCTCGCAGCCGATATAATTGATCCACGGATAGGGCGTATCAGGGCGTGTGATCACATATTCGCGCGCGGCGTCGTCGAAAAAACCGTATTTCATTTTTTGAAATCCCATCCTTGGTGCAGGCTTACCGTATCGTTTCAGGTCGGACAGCCCTCATTCCTCCAGCGCAGACTCCCTAGCACAGAAAACAGGACACCAAAAGCCGGAGATTGCGATTACTCGCATAAATTGGCATCCCAAAGCGCTTTAAACGCCCGATATTTACCTTCATGTCGAAACCTCAAGCGCATGCAACACGACGTGCTTTCGATGCCATGTCGCTCTTGTCTGACCTGAACATCGTTAATCTGGCCGAGAATCTGTAACGTTGCAGCAAATGCCGCCGCGGCGTTTTCGACGGATTTCCGGAAACCGATCGTTCGGGTTACGACAGGCCCGACGCCGCCTTTCGCCGCACCGGCGGTGCACGCTGTTGCAAAACCTCTCCTGCCATGCGCCAATGCGCAGGGCGGAAGCCGGCTTGCGGCGCTTTCCCGATTGACAATCGAAGCCGGCCTGGTCCAGCTTCTTCGCCACCGCAAAGTCCTTTAAAAACCATGAGTGGGGAAAGATGAAGATCATGCTGAGATCGGCAAGCGCGCTCGCGGGCGCGCTGTTCATAGGCCAGGCGGCAAGCGCCGAGACGCTGACGGTCGCCAACTGGTTGCCGCCGTCGCATCCGCTGGTGGCCGATGTGATCGCGCCTTTCGCGGCCTCGATTTCCGAGGCGACCAACGGACGGGTGACGGCCAGCATCCTTCCGGCGCCGCTCGGGCCGCCGCCGGCCCAGTATGATCTCGCCGTCAACGGCGTCGCCGATATCACCTTCGGCGTGCAGGGCTACAACCCCGGCCGTTTCCGCACCACAAACCTCGCCGAGATCCCGTTCTGGGGCGATACGGCCGAGGAAACCTCGGTGGCCTACTGGCGCACATGGGACAGCCTGCTGAAGGAAGCCGGCGAATATGACGACGTGCATGTGCTCGCCGTCTTCACCCACGGTCCCGGCCAGGTGTTCATGAAGGGCGGCGACCTTTCCGAGCTTTCGACGATCGACGGCGCGAAGATCCGCGTCGGCGGCGGCATCGTTCATGAACTGGTGAGCGCGCTCGGCGGCGTTCCGGTCGAAGGCCCCTCCTCGCAGACCTACGAGCTTCTGTCGCAGGGCGTCGCCGACGGCATCACCTTTCCCTACGAGTCCGTCAACTTCTTCGGTCTGACGGATCTGGTCGATCAGGCGCTTGTCATTCCGGGCGGGCTCTACAACACCTCCTTTTTCGTTGTGATGAACAAGGATACCTGGGAAGGGCTCTCGCCCGAAGACCAGGCCGCGATCGACAGCGTCTCCGGCGAGGCGCTGGCGCGGCTGGCGGGCCAGGCCTGGGACGCGGCTGATGCGGCCGGTTTCGAGGCCATGCAGGGCAAGGTGACCTTCCACGACGCAACCCCCGAACAGGTTGACGCGATCAGCAAAATGGTCGCGCCGGTGGTCGAGGCCAAGCTTGCCGAGATCGATGCCGCCGGCATTCCGTCCGAAAAGGCCGTTGCGATGATGAAGGAAAACATCGAAGCACTGCAGGCTGAATGAGCGACGCAGACCTTGTTTCCGAACGCGCGGGCGCCGCGAGCCCTCTGGCTCGCGGCCTTCGCATTGTCTTGAGCGTAACCGCCGGAGCCCTCTTGATGGCACTGATGTGCCTCACCGTCTTCGATGTCATCGGCCGCTATCTCCTCAATGCACCGGTCAAGGGCGCGGCGGAGCTTTCCGAACTGCTTCTCGTCTCCCTCGTCTATCTCGGCCTTCCGGCCGTCTGCCTCGACGGCGGCCATGTCACCGTTGATCTCGTGACGAAATCGCTGCCGCGCTGGAGCGAGCGTCCGCGGCTGCTTGTTACCGGCCTTGTCTCCTCCGGCGTTCTCGGCATCATCGCATGGCGGCTTTACATCTACGGCGCGCAGGTCGGCGGCTATAATCTCGTCACCAATTCGCTGCGCCTTCCCGTCGCCCCGGTCGTCTGGTTCTGCGCGGTCTTTGCCGGCATCTCGGCGCTCATCACGCTTGCGCTGGCGCTTGCCGCGCTATTCAAGAGAATGAAATGATCGAGTGGCCCATCGGAATTGCGGCGCTGGTCGCGCTGCTCCTCGTCGGCATGCCGATCGCCTTTTCGCTGACGCTTGTCGGCGTTATCGGCACGGCCTCGATCATCGGCCTGAAGCCGTCATTCGCGCTGCTCGGCGCCACCTTCTTCGACAATGGCCGCTCCTACACGCTGACGGTGATGCCCCTTTTCCTGCTGATGGGCAATTTCGTCGTCCAGTCCGGCATTGCCCGCGAGCTCTATGACAGCGCCCATGCTTGGCTCCGGCACCGCAAGGGCGGGCTGGCGCTGGCAACGGTTGCCGCCTGCGGCGGGTTTTCCTCCGTCTGCGGCTCGTCGCTTGCTACGGCTGCCACCATGTCGAGGATCGCGCTGCCCTCCATGCGCCGTTTCGGCTATCCCGACAGCCTGGCCACCGCCTCGATCGCCGCCGGCGGCACGCTCGGCATCCTGATCCCGCCCTCGGTCATTCTGGTATTCTACGGCATCATGACGCAGCAGAATATCGGCAAGCTGTTCATGGCCGGCATTCTGCCCGGCCTCCTCGGCATTTTCGGCTACGCGATCGCGGTGATGATCTCGGTGCACCTTTCAAAGCAGGACCTACCGGCGGAGCCGAAACTCCCGCTGAAGCAGCGGTTTCTGGCGCTGAAGGGCACGGCGGGCGCGCTCCTGCTCTTTGTCTTCGTCATGGGCGGCATCTATCTCGGCATCTTCACGCCAACGGAAAGCGCCGGCATGGGCGCCTTCGGCGCCTTCCTGCTCGCGCTGCTCTCCGGCCGGCTGAAACTTTCGGACCTCGGCGACATTCTCTATTCTACCGCCAAGACCACGGCGATGATGTTCTTCATCCTGTTCGGCGCGCTGACCTTCACCAATTATGTCAACCTGTCGGGCATGACGGCCGATATCCAGTCGGCCCTGTCGATGTTCGGCGACGGGCCTTATGCCACCATCATCGCCATCCTGATCGTCTATCTTCTGCTCGGCTGCGTGCTGGAGGGGCTTTCGATGATTACGCTGACCGTGCCGATCTTCTACCCGATCGTGGCGGCACAGGGCTTCGACTTGATCTGGTTCGGCATCTTCGTCATCGTCATCACGGAAGTGAGCTACATCACGCCTCCGGTCGGCATGAACGCTTTCGTGCTCAACACGGTGGTGCGCGATGTAAGCCTTAGAACGATCTTCTCCGGCCTCCTTCCCTTCGTCGCCATGGACATCGTCCGCATCGCCCTGCTGATCGCCTTCCCGGCGATCGCGCTCGCCATACCGTCGATGATGTGATCAATGTGCAGTGCCGCCCCTGACACGCGCCTTTGAAAGCGGCCCTGCGCAGGCCGGATTTTCGGGACGAAGGCAGCATGCTCGAAATCGACGCCGGCGCCCGCCGACAAGACGGCGGGGAAGGCCGAACCTCATTTATCTCGGCCGTTCCGATTTCTCCGGCCACTTCCCATCTAGATTTTCGCCCGCACGGCGGCTAGGATCATTTTTGTTTGGATAAGTTTATTTTTCGGGAAATCTTTTTTATCCCCTAGGGTTCGCCTCACTTTTTGCCTACAGAGCGCCTTGAAAAAACAACGGGCTGATATGAATCAAATTCAAAACCTTAACGACGACGACGAAATTGACCTCGGAAAACTCTTTCAGGTCTTCTGGCGCGGCAAGTTCATCATTGCATTTGTCACCGCCATTTTTGCGGGCTTCGGCGTTTATTACGCGATTATGCTGACGACGCCGATCTACAGCGCCAACTCGGTCGTGATGCTAAACAGCCAGTCGGAGCAGATCGTCGATCTGCCCAGTGTCCTGAGCCAGCTGACAAACGACGAAACGGTGGTTCAGACCGAGATCGAAGTCATGCGGTCCCGCATTCTTGTCGGCAAGGTGGTCGATGAGCTCGACCTCATGTCCGACCCGGAATTCAACACGACGCTGCAGGAGCCGGACCTGGCGGACCGGATAAAGGATGCGATCAAGTCATTCCTGCCGGCCGGGAACAACCTCGGGGCCGATGAGGAGGTCCTCTCCGAAAGCCTTCTGAGAGACCAGGTGATCGATCATGTTCTGGAAAGCTATTCGGTTCTGGTCGTGCCCAACACCACGGCGTTCAGGATAACGGCCCGCACCGAAGAGCCGGAAAAGTCGGCCCGGCTCGCCGATGCCGTGGCCGAACAATATGTTCAGAGCCAGATTGACGTCAAACGCGACGCGACCATGCAGGCGATCGACTGGTTGAGTGACCAGGTGAGCGAGTTGAGGCTGAGCCTCCAGAAATCGGAGAACGCCGTCAAGGAGTTCAAGACGAATACGCCGATGATCTCGCCTGACGTCCTGTCCGGCCTCGAGCGGCAGCTGAGATCATTGCGTGATCGGATTCAAGCGACGTCACGCGATGCCGAGGAGGCAAGTCAGTTTCTCGCCCAGGTCTCTTCGGCTGAAACCTATCCCGAAAAGGCAGCCATCGCTGACAACAGCCTGCTCGACGGTCTCGCGGTCCGGGCACAGACCGACCCCGATGCGGCCCGCCGTTTCGATGCCCAGTTCGCTTCGCTGGTCGAGCGCGCCCGGCGCTCCGTTTCGGAAGCGGATTCCCAGCTCAACACGCTGCGCACATCTGAAAGCATTCTGGAAGAGAAGATCCAGACCGAAAGCGAGGCTTTCGTCGAACTGGAACAGCTGACGCGCGAGGCGGAAGCCAATCGCACGCTTTATGAGTATTTTCTCGCCAGGCTGAAGGAGACTTCGGCACAGCAAGGCATCCAGCAATCCGATAGCCGGATCCTGTCCTATGCCGTCGTGCCGCTGGAGCCATCCCAGCCGAACAAGAAGCTGATCGTGCTGATGAGCACGTTTTTGGGCTTCGCCCTCGGAAGCGGCATCGTGCTTTTGCTCGAACTGCGCAAGCGGACCTTCCGCTCTTCCCAGGAACTGGAACAGTTCACGGGCATACGCGTGACCGGGCAGATACCGCTGATCGCCAGCCGCAACAGGAAGGGCGTGCTCAGCTACGTTCTGGAAAACCCCACATCACCCGTTACCGAGGCCATTCGCAACCTGAGAACCTCGGTGCTGCTCGGCAATATTGACCAGCCACCCAAGCTTCTCATGACGACCTCTTCGATACCGGGCGAAGGCAAAACGACCATCGCGGCCTCTCTCGCGCTGAATTTTGTCGGCATGGGCAAGAGCGTTCTCCTCATTGAGGGCGACCTGCGCCGGCGTTCACTCGAACAGTATTTCGGCAAAAACAACAGCGGCACCGGCCTGATCTCCGCCCTGACCGGCGACACAAGCCTAAAGGACGCCGTCTCGCACCGTGCGGAATACGGGATCGACATACTCTTCGGCGAAAAGACGGAGGCAAATGCGGCCGACATTTTGACCTCGGGAAGCATGCAAAGGCTCCTGGCGGAAGCGCGGGAGGCATATGACATCGTCATCATTGACACGCCTCCCGTCCTGATCGTGCCCGATGCCCGTGTCGTCAGCCAGTTCGTCGATACCGTCCTGTTCGTCGTGAAGTGGGATTCGACCCATCACCAGCAGGTCGAGGAAGCCATGAGCCTGTTCTCGCGCGACGTGATCGGCGGCCTTGTCCTCAACCAGATCGACCCGAAAGGCTTCAAGCGCTATGGCTATAGCTATGGCTACGGTTACGGCTATGCAGCCAATTATGGCGACGACTACTACAAGGCCGATTAGAGCGGTTCCGCCTTTGGTGGAAACGCCAATCCGGTCTATCTACTTGTTTTGACGCATTTTCCCGAACGTCAGATGTTTTCATCTGACTGCAAAATGCTCTAGGCAAGCCTGACCGGCGCGGAAAGAGCCCGAGCCGCGCGTCCCGCCTGCAGGCGAAACGGGACGGCTCGGGACGGGACCGGTGACCGGACTTCTGACCGCCTGCGGAAGGGACTGGCTAGCCCACCCCTTCACCCAGGGTTTCTTGATGTGGCGCAACGCGCCGGCCGCTGCAGTAAGGCGCACTCACATGGGGAAGAAGAGGCCGATCGCGAAGACGGACGTCAGGCCGATGATGATGTTCATCGGGATTCCCATCTTCAGGAAGTCGCTGAACCGGTAGTTGCCCGCGCCGTAGACAAGCGTATTGGTCTGGTAGCCGATCGGCGTCGCAAAGCTTGCGCTGGCGGAGAACATGACGGCGACGACAAAAGGCCGGGGATCCAGACCAAGCTGGGTGGCGAGCGCAATGACAACCGGCGTGTAGACAACCGCGACGGCATTGTTGGTGACGGTTTCCGTCAGGACGGAGCCAACGAAATAGACCGCCAGCAGCATCAGCATCGGCGACAGGTTTTCCAGCCACGGCTTCAGCATCCGCACGACGAGTTCCACGGCGCCGCTGTTTTCCAGGCCGGCGCCGACGATCAGCATCGCGAAGATCAGGACGAGAATGGATCCGTCGATGGTCTGCCAGGCTTCGTCGCTGTCAATGCAGCGCAGCGCAAGGATGACTGCGACGCCCAGAAGAGCGAGAATCCCGATCGGCAGGACGTTGAATGCGGCAAGGCTGACGATGCCGGCCAGGGTCAGGACGGCAATCGGCGCCTGTCGCCGCCGGAAGGCGCGGCCGCCGGGTTCCGTAACCGAAACGACGTCCCCGACCCTCGACAGGTCGCCAAACCCTTCCGACGTGCCTTCAAGAAGAAGCTTGTCGGCCGGGCGCAACTGAACGTTGGGCAGGTCCGGCCCTGCCACATGGCTGGCCCGGTAGGCGCCAAGCACGCGCATGCCGGCACGCCGCCCGAGCGCGAGATCCGCAATGCGCCTGCCCGAGCTTCTGCGTGAAGGCGACACAATGACCTCCGCCACACGAATTTCGGCATCGGGTTCCAACAGAACCGATCGCCGCAGGCCGACCTGCAGGCCGGCCAGTTCCTCGAAGGTCAGGAGCTCGGATGTCGGGGCGATGAGGATCACGGCGTCGCCCTCCTGAAGGATGTGTTCGGGGAGATCGCTTCGTTCGATCTCGCTCCCGCGCCTTATGCCCGTCACCCGGATGCCGGAACGCTGAAAATCACTGACCTCGGACAGTCGTTTGCCGACCCCGGCATAATCGGACAGCACGGTGACCTCGGACAGAAACGGCGTCTCTTCATTGCCCACAGTCTGATCCGTATCCCGGTGCGGCAGCAGGAATTTGCCGAGGACAAAGACGGACACGCCGCCCACGATCGCCGAGATGACGCCGACCGGCGCGATCTCGAAAATCGAGAAAGCATCCAGTCCGTTCTGCTGCGCCACCCCGGCGACGAGAAGATTTGTCGACGTGCCGATCAATGTACAGGTCCCGCCGAGTATCGCCGTGTAGGAGAGCGGTATCAGCAATCGCGTGGGCGCCATGCTCAGACTGGCCGCCAGGCGGACGACAACCGGAATGAGAACAAGAACAACCGGCGTGCTGTTCATGAAGGCGGAAGCCGATGCCGCGATGATGATGAAGATCACAATGGCAAGGGCAGGGTGTGATTTGGCCCGTTCCACAATGAAGTCCGCGAGGGCATCCAGCACGCCGGTGCGCAGCAAAGCCCCGGAAACCACAAACATCGCCCCGATCGTGATCGGAGCAGAGCTTGAAAACACGGCCATCACATCATCCGCCGGCACAAGGCCAAGGACGATGAACAGCGCCGCGCCGATGACGGCGGTCACATCGGGAGGGTATTTTTCGATCGTGAAGGCGGCGAAAAGAAGCGCCAGAAGCACAAGCGCCGCGATGGCAGGGGAAACGCCGATGAGCGCGATCATAACTTTCCGTTCCGCTTTCCGGCCTTAAAGCAAATGTTGATTTCATTCCCTCGCTCCCGAGGTGCTGGCGATCTCGGAAGTGACAAACGGCCCGTCTGCGAAGGATCGTCGCTGCCCCGCGGGATGAACACAGCTGCGGCGTGTCCGTTTTAATAGGCCTGTCGCATGAACACAATCGTGAAACAACGTCGCTGCCGGGCTGCCGGTTCCGAACGGCCGCTTGCCGAACGGTGCGACCTGGGCACTCGCCTTCATTCTCCCCGAGCGGACGGAAACCCGCATTCTCCAACCTTCTGCCTGAGCCGCCGGCCTCGGCGATCCATGCGGCGAGTGCCGGCCGTGAGCATCCGCTGGAGCAAAGGCAATTCCAGGGGCCCCGCTTCGCCGGCCGTATGCGCGCGACGATCTGCCGCCCGGATTGCGGGCGCGGGGATGCTGCCGCCGTTTCCGCTCGAGAGGCCGGCAGGAGCGGCAGGCCCGTCGGCGTTTGACCATGCCAAGAATCCTGATATGAAACTTTTCTGACAACGGCCTTCCAGCAGTGAACACCCATGCCAAGAAATTTCCTCGTCGTCGATCCTGAAAAGGATTTCCAGGTCATCAAGGGGCTGGCCGCGCCCGCGCGCATCGCCGTTCTCAAACTGTTGCGTCGCAAGGGCGCGCTCAATGTGAAGGAGATCGGCGAAAGCCTGGACCTGCCGCAGTCAACCGTCTCTCTCAGCGTGCAATTGCTGGAAGAGGCCGGGCTGATCCGCACGGAAAGCCAGCGGGCGCGCAAGGGAAGCCAGAAGCTTTGCACCAATATTTACGACGAGATCGCCATCGTTTTCGGCGAGGCGGCGGAAGAGCGCCGCGAGGACGGTATCGAGGTGTCGATGCCGGTCGGCCTCTATACCGCTTTCGACGTCAGCGCGCCATGCGGGCTCTGCACCGACGAGAGCATTATCGGGCTGCTCGACGTGCCCGATTCGTTTCTCGATCCGGCGCGCATGAAGGCCGGGCTGATCTGGTTCACCCGCGGCACCGTGGAATACCAGTTTCCCAATAATGCCCGGCTCGCGAACCTTGATGTCACGGAGATCGAGTTCTCGATGGAACTCTCCTCCGAAACGCCGGGGACGAACCCGGACTGGCCCTCCGATATCACGATCACCGTCAACGGCATCGACATCGGCCACTGGACATCGCCGGGCGACTACGGGGACCGCCGCGGCTCGTTCACGCCGGACTGGTGGAAGCTGAAGGGCTCGCAATACGGCATGCTGAAGCGCTTCCGCGTCTCCGGCTCCGGATCCTATGTCGACGGAATCAGGATATCCGATGTCTGCCTCGCCGACCTTCAGCTTGACCGGCACCACTCGATCCGCCTGTCGATCAGCGTGCGCGAGGACGCCCGCCATCCCGGCGGGGTCAACATCTTCGGCAAGGGTTTCGGCAATTACGACCAGGACATCGTCCTGCGCATGACCACCCAATAGAAGGCCGGAAAATTACGCCCGGAAAACATCCGCCCGGCAAAAATCGGCTTGACGAACGTTTCGATCAGGTCTTTATTATCCATAAATATTGGTTTATACCAAGAATTAGATTGCGGAGGAGATACCATGCAGGCCCGCGTTACCGCGCACAAGAACTTCACCATTTCCACGATCGATCCACGCCTCTATGGCTCGTTCCTCGAGCATCTCGGACGCGCAGTATACACCGGCATCTATGAGCCTGAACATCCCACCGCAGACGAAAACGGCATGCGCCGCGACGTCATCGATCTCGTGCGTCAGCTCGACACGCCGATCTGCCGCTATCCCGGCGGCAATTTCGTCTCGGCCTATAACTGGGAGGACGGTATCGGCCCGCAGAGCGAGCGCCCCACCCGTCTCGACCTTGCCTGGCGGACAGCGGAATCCAACCAGGTCGGCATTCACGAATTCGCCCGATGGGCCGAGGCCGCCAACACCGAAATGATGCTGGCCGTCAATCTCGGCTCGCGCGGCCTCGACGCCGCCCGTAACTTTGTCGAATATGTCAACCATCCGGGCGGCACCTATTGGTCGGACCTGCGCCGCAAGAACGGTCAGGCCGACCCCTGGAACGTCAAGCTCTGGTGCCTCGGAAACGAAATGGACGGTCCCTGGCAGGTCGGCCACAAATCGGCGGCCGAATATGGCCATCTCGCCAATGAGACCGCCAAGGCGATCCGGTCTTTCGATGACAAGCTCGAACTGGTCGTCTGCGGCTCCTCCCATTCGGACATGCCGACCTTCCCGCAATGGGAGGCGACGGTTCTCGACGAGAGCTATGACCAGGTCGATTATATCTCGCTGCACATGTATTTCATGAACTACGAGAAGAACACGCGCGAGTATCTCGCGCTTCCGGAAAAGCTCGACCGCTATATCGGTTCAGTCAGCGGCGTGATCGACTATATCAAGGCGAAGAAACGCTCGAAGAAAGATGTGAAAATATCTTTCGATGAGTGGAATGTCTGGTATCATGAGCGGGAAGCAGACGAAAAACGCATGAAGGAATGGGACTGGCCGCACGCGCCGGTGCTGCTTGAGGATGTCTACAATTTCGAGGACGTTCTTCAGGTCGGCTGCATCCTCAATACCTTCATCAGGCGCTCCGATGTCGTGCGCATCGCCTGCATCGCCCAGCTCGTGAACGTGATCGCGCCGATCATGACGGAGCCGGGCGGCGCGGCCTGGAAGCAGACGATCTATTATCCCTTCCAGTTTGCCTCCTGTTTCGGCAGGGGCACGGCGCTCGCTCTCGATGTCGACTGCGCGCGCTACAATGCCGATGTTGCTGCCGATGTCTCCTACCTCGACATTGCGGGCGTCCATGACGACGACGCGGGCACGCTGACCTTCTTCGCCGTCAACCGCAATGGGGAAGAGCCGATGACCATCGACCTGGCGCTGGAACGGTTCGGCGAAGCCAAATCTGTCGAGCACACGCTGATCAAGCACGAGAATCTCGAGGCGGCGAACACGAAGGACAATCCGGAGAACGTGAAGCCGGTGAAACAGGATGGCGCGACCCTGACGAATGGCAGGGTCTCGTTGACGGTGCCGCCCTATTCCTACTCGATGATCCGCGTGACGCTTTAGGCAAGGGCGGACTGGCGGGATGCGGCCCCGCGCGGCATCCCCGAAGCGCATCCGGCGTGACCGGGTGCCTCGGAAAGGTGAAGGCCGGAGGCGTTCGGCGGCTCGGACCGGGCGGCGTCCCGACCGCCAGGAGAACTGAGAATGCGCTTGGCCGTCATCATGCCGGCATTGGCGTGGCGGCGCCCGGCAGACGCATTGCACGGGATGCGATGCGTCGGAGTTTTCAACCGTGCGGCGGGAGGCCGCATTGAAAAGTGAGGAGAAGAAAATGTCGAAAATGCTTGGTGTGGCTTCGGGTGCGATCATCGCGGCGGCGGTGCTGGCCGGCCCGGTTCAGGCCCAGGAAACAGTGTCGTGGTGGGATTTCCTTTCCGGCGGCGACGGCATTCGCATGAAGCAGCTGATCTCCGATTTCAATGCCGACCACGAAGGCGAGATCACCATCGATGCGACCACGCTGGAATGGGGCACCCCGTTCTACTCGAAGGTCCGGACCTCGGCGGCGATCGGCGAAGGCCCCGATATCATGACCTACCACGCAAGCCGCATTCCGCTGGCCGTCAGTCAGGGCATCCTTCAGGAAATCACGCCGGACGACTGGTCGGCAATGGGCCTCTCCGAGGCCGATTATGCCCCTTCGACCTGGGACGCGGTGACCGTGGACGGCAAGCAGTACGCCGTTCCCTTCGACACGCACCCGATCGTCCTCTATTATAACAAGGACGCCCTCGCGGCGGCCGGGCTTCTGACCGAGGACGGCAAGCCCATGGGTCTCGATTCCCGCGAAGGCTTCGAAGCCACGCTGAAGGGCCTCAAGGAGGCCGGGTCCGAGTATCCGCTCGCCTCGACCACTGCGGACGGCACCTTCATGTTCCGCACCATCTATTCCTTCATGGGCCAGCAGGACGGTGAACTGATGACCGACGGCGAGTTCCTCGCCGGAGACAACGCCGAAAAGCTCGAAAATACGCTCGCGGCGCTGCAGGGCTGGACCAATGAGGGGCTGCAGACGACCTATACCGACTATCCCGCGACCGTCGCCCTGTTCACCTCCGGCGAATCGCCGTTGATGATCAACGGCGTCTGGGAAGTTCCGACGATGATCGACCTGAAGGATCAGGGAAAACTGTTCGAATGGGGCGCTGTCGAGCTTCCGGTCATCTTCGACCATCCCTCGACCTATGCGGACAGCCACACCTTCGCGATTCCCGCCAATTCGGGCAAGGAGATGAGCCCGGAGAAGCGGGCTGCCGTTCTGGAGGTCATTTCGTGGATGGCCCAGAACTCGCTGTTCTGGGCGACCGCTGGCCATATTCCGGCCTACGGACCGGTGACGCAGTCGGACGAGTACCAGACCATGGAACCGAACGCGACCTATTCGAGCCTGACGGAAAACATGATCTTTGATCCCAAATCGCCGCTAGCCGGTGTGGCGGGGCCGATCTACGACGTCATGTCCACCTATTTCGTGCCGACGCTCAACGGCGAAATGGAACCGGCCGAAGCGGTGGAGGAAATCAAGTACGAGCTGAACGACCTTCAGTAATCACTCGGAACCGCCGGCGACGCCGCCGGCGGTTCCCACGTCAGCCTAACGTGATCTGAGGCCCCCCATGCTCCGCAACAAACGGAATGAAGCGATCGTCGCCCTGTTGCTGGTCGCTCCGTTCATCGTCATTTATGGACTGATCTTCGTTTACCCGACGATCCGGATGTTCATCACCTCGTTTCAGGACGCGCCGTTGATCGGTGGCGGCGAATATGTCGCCCTGGACAACTACACGCGGCTATGGGGCGACCGGCGCTTCAACACGGCCTTCTGGAACACCGCCTATTTCGTCGCCCTCACCGTTATTCCCGGAACGCTGGTGGCCTTCGGCATCGCGCTCGGCATCAACCGGCTCAAGGGCAGGCTGCAGGCGCTGATCCTGGCCCTGTTCTTCCTGCCCTATATTCTGCCGGTTTCGGTGGTCTATCTCATCTGGGACTGGACGCTCAACTTCCAGTTCGGCATCGCCATGTATCTTTTCGATCTCCTGGGCATGGAGCGGGTGCCGGTGTTCAAGTCGACCGTGTGGTTCATGCCGGCCGTCGCCATGATCACGATCTGGTGGACCGCCGGGTTTTCGATCCTGCTGTTTCTGGCGGGGCTGCGGGCAATACCCGCCGAGATCTACGAAGCGGCCGCGCTCGACAATGCGTCGCGCCTGACAACCTTCAGCCGGCTGACCTGGCCGCTGATGTGGCCGGTGACGGCGCTGGTGCTGACCATACAACTGATCTCGCAGCTGAAGATTTTCGACCAGGTCTACCTGTTTTCGACCGGCGGCCGGCCGAACGACAATCTCGTTCTCGTCTACTATGTGTTCCAGAGGGCCTTCCAGTATGATCAGGGCGGCCGTGCCGCGGCTGCGGCTGTCGTCCTGTTCATCCTCGTCATCGTGGTCTCCGTTCTCAACTTTCAGCTGACGCGACTTTCGAAAGGGAGGGCATGATGCACGCGACAACAGCAAGGCGCCTCAACATTGCCGGCCTGGCGATCACGCTTCTGACCGTCTTCATTGCCGTCGTCTGGGCCTTCCCGCTCTACTGGGGCGTCATCTCCTCGCTGAAGCCCGAAGACGAGGTCGTGCGACGCTATATCGAGCTCTGGCCGGAAACGCTCACCTTCTCGCACTACTACTTCGCGCTCACGCAGACACAGATCGGCATCTGGTACCTGAATTCCATCGTCACGGCGGTTGCCATCACCGTTCTGACCGTCGGATCCTCGATGTTCTGCGGTTACGCCATCTCGCAACTCGAATTTCCCTTCCGCAAGGTCCTGTGGGTACTGATCCTCGCAAGCTTCATGGTGCCGATGCAGGTTCTGATCGTGAACCATTTCGAGCTGATGGCCCGCTTCGGCTTCATCAACACCTGGGCCGGCATCGTTCTGCCGCAGCTGATCCATCCGGTGGTCATCATCGTCTACAAGCAGTTCTTCGATAACGTCCCGAAGGATTTCCGCGAGGCGGCGGCCATGGACAGCGCCTCAGAGTGGCGCATTCTCACCCGCATCTACATGCCGATGAACTGGGGCGTGACGACCGCACTGGCGATCGTGACCTTCATCTGGTCCTGGAACGCCTTCCTGTGGCCATTCCTGGCCGTGACGAAGACGGAAATGATGACCATCACCGTCGGCATTACCCAGGTGAACGATGCCTTCGGGGTGTATTACGCCCGCGAACTGTCCGCCGCCGTCCTGGCCGGCCTCCCCGTCGCCCTCGCCTATCTTGTCTTCCAGCGGAAGGTGACCCAGGCCATCACGCTTTCCGCCGGCATCAAGGGGTAGATCGTCGGGAAAGGCGGAACCCGCTTGTTCGTCGAAGCCGTTCATCCAGGCCGGAATGGAAACGCGATCGTCGGACCTGCCAGACCGTCGCCCGGCAATGGGGCGACATCCGCAAAGGCCGGACGCGGAAGGCAAGCCCGTCCCAGCGATTCCAAGCGTCGAGGGCGCGGCTCGGTCGGGGCCATCAGACGGAGACGCCGAGCGCCCGCCCGCAAGCGGTTCCGCCTCTCTCCTCTGCGCCGCATGCGAAACGCCGCGGGCGAATCCGCCGCGGCGCCTTGATTTTCGCAGACCCTTTGCCGGTCAGTGGACGTGGAACGCGCGTCCCGCTTCGTCAAAGAGATGACATGCCGTCGCATCGAAGGCGAGCGGCACCATGTCGCCGGTCTTGACCTCGGTCCGGCCGCTGTCGGTCGCGATCAGCTCCGTGCCGTCGGCGAGGGTGCAGTAGAGAAGCGTCCGTTCGCCAAGCCGCTCCACCACGCCGACAGTGGCCGTCGTGACGGCCGCCTGGCCGTCCCTGACGACCTGGACGGATTCCGGACGTATGCCCAGTTCATACTGCCCGGCCGCGACTTCGGGGATATCGATTTCAAGAACGGAGCCGTCATTGATGCGCACCGTATGCGCTCCGTCTCCCGACAGATCGGCCTTCAGGAAATTCATGCCCGGAGAGCCGACAAAACCGGCCACGAAACGCGAGGCCGGACGCAGGTAGACTTCCATCGGCGTGCCGATCTGCTCGATCCGGCAATTGTTGAGCACCACGATCCGGTCGGCGAGCGTCATCGCCTCGGTCTGGTCGTGGGTCACATAGATCATCGTCGCCTGCATGCGGTTATGAAGCCGCGCCAGCTCGACGCGGGTTCTGA
>NZ_CFHTCS010000039.1:0-20034 GCF_984369615.1 Martelella sp.
GGTCCGGCGGGAACGTCCCGGCGATCGGGCCGGCGCCGGCAATGCGGTCGGCCAGGTGGCCGACGCCGATCGCGTAACTCGTCGAATTGTTGTAGCGCTTGATGACATCGAAATTGGGCCCGACGACGAAAACCGGCCCGCCGTCGTGCGGCTGAATGCGGCGACCGCCGGCGACGGATGCCCCCGGAGAACCTGCCTCCCCGCCCCAGGGCTCACCCTTTTGCCAACCCGCGCGCTTCAGGTAGGCGGCCGTGCTTGCCAGCGCATCGGTCGGATCGTCGCTCCAGATATCGCGCCGCCCGTCTCCGTTGAAATCGACGGCATAGCCGAGATAGGAGGTGGGAATGAACTGCGTATGCCCCATGGCGCCAGCCCAGCTTCCGGTCATCCGCTGCGGGCTGATATCGCCGTTCTGAAGGATTTTCAGAGCCCCCAGCAACTGGCTTTCGAAGAAACTGCCGCGCCGTCCCTCATAGGCGAGCGTCGACAGCGCCGAGACGACCGGCACATCGCCGCGCCGCTCGCCATACATGCTCTCCAGCCCCCAGACGGCGACGACCACGGTTCCGTCAACCCCGTAGGCCGCCTCGATCTGCTCCAGCACATTCCGGTAACGGGCATAATTGGCGCGCCCCTTGGCCACCCGCTCGTCGGAGGCGGCGATGGCGAGGTACTCCTCGAGCGTGCGGTTGAACTCGGTCTGGTTCCGGTCCTGTACGATGACGTCGGGCGTATAGCCCGCGTTGGCAAACGCCGCATTCAGCGTCTGCCGCGAAATGCCCTTCGCCTCGGCGCGGGTCCTGAAATCCTCCACCCAGGCGTCCCATCCGGCATTGGCAATCGCGCCGGGGGGCGTCGAACCCGACGGCGACCCGCCGAACAGACTACTCGAACAGGCCGAGAGCAAGGTCCCTAGCGCCATAAGAGAAAATGCGCGTCTCGTCGCTTGCATGCGCTGATCCACTCCGCTGCGTGTTCAAGGAAGGATTCTAGCGCAGAATACAACGGCGGCAAGTCGGCCGAAGGGTCTGGCCAAAGGTTCGATATCAAAATCTGTTGACGTCTCTGTCGTGCCCGAGCGCACGCCGCTGCAGCGCTCACGCCGAAGATGCGCAAGCGCGACAGGCCGCCTGCCCAATTATTCGGCGCATTTTGAGGGGAACTGCCCGAATTTCAGCGCGTTGGTTGTATTGGACCATGCAAATGCCGCCTTCCGCAGGAAGGCATGGTCCTTGCATTACTTCAGATGTTGTATTGATATGCGATAATAACAATCGGGGGATGAACGCTTTGCCATTCGATGAAATGATGACCGCGGACAACCAGCCGCGCGACCCTTACAAGGACTACTATGACTGGTACAGTCAGCAGAACCCCGCATCCCTGATCGCGAAATCGCGCGATGCGGAAAACATTTTCCGCAAGACCGGCATCACCTTCGCCGTTTACGGCCATGCCGACAGTTCGGAAAAGCTGATCCCCTTCGACATCGTGCCGCGCATCATTTCCGGCCGGGAATGGCGCAAGCTCGCCGCCGGCATCGAACAGCGCGTGATTGCGCTGAACGCCTTCCTGAAAGACATCTACCACAAGCAGGAGATCATCAAGGCGGGCCGCCTGCCGCGCCGGCTGATCGAGGAAAACGATGCCTTCCTGCCGCAGATGATCGGCTTCGAGCCGCCCGGCGGGGTCTACACCCACATTGTCGGCACCGACATCGTGCGCACGGGCGAGGACCAGTTCTACGTGCTGGAAGACAATGCCCGCACACCCTCCGGCGTTTCCTACATGCTGGAAAACCGGGAAACCATGATGCAGATGTTTCCCGAACTGTTCTACAAGAACCGGGTGCGCCGCGTGGAGGACTATCCCCAGCTTCTGCGCCAGAGCCTTGCAACGCTCGCCCCTCCCGGTTTCTCCGGCACCCGCCCGCGCGTCGGCGTTCTGACGCCCGGCATCTATAATTCGGCCTATTACGAGCACTCCTTCCTTGCCGACATGATGGGCGTGGAACTGGTCGAGGGTCAGGACCTGCGCGTGATCGACGGCAAGGTGAAGATGCGCACCACGCGCGGCTATGAGGCGATCGACGTCATCTATCGCCGAGTCGATGATGATTTTCTCGACCCGCTGACCTTCCGCCCGGACTCCGCGCTCGGCATTCCGGGCATCATGGATGTCTACCGCGCCGGCCATGTCACCATCGCCAATGCCCCGGGCACCGGCATTGCCGATGACAAGGCGATCTATTCCTACATGCCGGAAATCGTCGAATTCTACACCGGGCAGAAGCCGCTTCTGGAAAATGTGCCGACCTGGCGCTGTTCGGAGCCGGAAAGCCTCGCTTATGTGCTCGACAATATTGCGGATCTCGTGGTCAAGGAAGTGCATGGCTCCGGCGGCTACGGCATGCTGGTCGGCCCGGCGGCCAGCAGGAAGGAACTGGAAGACTTCACCGCCAAGCTTCGCGCAAGGCCCGCGAACTACATCGCCCAGCCGACGCTTTCGCTCTCCACCGTCCCGATCCTCGTCAAGAAGGGCATCGCGCCGCGCCATGTCGATCTCAGACCCTATGTGCTGGTGTCGGACCGCGTGCGGATCATGCCCGGCGGGCTCACCCGCGTCGCATTGAAGGAAGGCTCCCTGGTGGTCAATTCCAGCCAGGGCGGCGGAACCAAGGATACATGGGTGCTGGAGGACTGATGATGCTTGGAAAAACCGCAAACGGCCTGTTCTGGATGTTCCGCTATTTCGAGCGCGCCGAGAACATAGCCCGCCTGATCGACGCCGGTCAGCGCGTGGCGCTGACGCGCTCCAACGGCGCGGATGACTGGGACGGCATCCTGCAGAGCGCCGGCGTCCAGGAAGCCTATTTCGAGGTGCACAGCAAGCTGACGGCCGACAACGCCATCGACTTCCTGTTGCGTGACCGCCGCAATCCTTCGAGCGTCGTCTCCTGCATCGACGCGGGCCGCAACAATGCCCGCCTGGTGCGCACCGCGCTGACGCGCGAGACATGGGAAGCCACCAATGAGTGCTGGATCGAAAGCCGCAGCCTGCTTTCGGCCAAGCTGAGGCCGGCCGACCTGCCCAAGGCGATCGACCTGGTCAAGCACAAGACGGCGCTGATCCGCGGCACGTTTCACGGCTCGATGCTGCGCAACGAGATCTACAACTTCGCCCATATCGGCACGTTCATCGAGCGCGCGGACAATACCAGCCGCATTCTCGACGTGAAATATTACGTGCTGTTGCCCTCCGTGCACCACGTTGGCACCTCGCTCGACAATCTGCAGTGGGAATCGATCCTGCGTTCGGTCTCGGCCCACCGGGCCTATGGCTGGGTGCATAACGGCGAGTACCGGCCGAGCCAGATTGCCGAATTTCTGATCCTCGACGTGCAATTGCCGCGCTCGCTCGCCTATTCCTACGAGAAGATCGTGCTCAATCTGGACTATCTCGCCGCCGATTACGGCGAGCGGCTGGAGGCGCACGACACCGCGCATGCCATCCGCAGCACGCTTCGCAGCCAGAAGATCAAGACGATCATGGACAACGGCCTGCACCAGTTCCTCGAGGACTTCGTCAGCCGCAACAACAAGCTCAGCCAGCAAATCAGCGAGGGGTATCGCTTCTACGCATGAGGGTGCGGAAAGGCGTGAAGGGACAAACGCGATGCTTTTGAACATCAACCATGTGACTGAATACAGTTACGAGACCCCGGTTCAGTTCTCGCTGCAGCGGCTGCGGCTGACGCCGGTCGATTCGGCCGGCCAGACAATCCGCGACTGGGCCGTGACCATCGAGGGCGCCAAGAGCGAGGTCGCCTACACCGACCAGTACGAGAACCACGTCCGGCTCGTCTCCGTCGAAGGGGAACACCCGAGCGTTCGTCTGATCGCCTCGGGGACGGTGGAAACCCGCGACACGGACGGCATTTTCGGCCCGGCCTCACCGGACATCCCGCTCTGGCTGTTCCTGCGCCAGACGCCGCTGACGCAAGCGGACAAGGCCATCGAAAAGCTGGTCGAGAAACTCGAAGGCGATTCCGACCTGGCCAGGCTCCACAACCTGATGGAACGGCTGCACAAGACCATGACCTTCAAGCCGGGCGCGACCAGCGTCGCGACCACGGCCGGCGAGGCGCTGGAGACCAAATCCGGCGTCTGCCAGGATTATGCCCATATCGTGATTGCCTCAGCCCGCAAGATGAAGGTGCCGGCACGTTATGTCTCCGGCTACCTCTATATGCCGGACCTCGAGAACCAGACGGCAAGCCATGCCTGGGCGGAATGCTATCTGGAAGGCCTCGGCTGGGTCGGTTTCGACGCCGCCAACAAGGTCTGCCCGGACGAGCGCTATGTGCGGGTTGCCTCAGGCCTGGACTACAGGGATGCCGCGCCCGTTTCCGGCATGACGATCGGCGGCGGCAGGGAAAGCCTTGCGGTCAAGCTCTCCGTCGCCAGCCAGAGCCAGTCGCAAAGCCAGAGCTGACAAGAATTGGCCGCCGCTGCGGATAAACGCTGCGGCGGCTTCCAGTCTCAGACGAAGCGGGCGCTCTTCAGCACCGGCAGCCCCACGCCTTCGCGCCACCGGTCGATCACCCTCGCGTTGAGGATACTCTCCTCGCCGCTCAGTGCCGGCCAGGGCGCCGCGGTCAAACCGTCCAGAATGGCCGTGGTCGCCACTTCCGCCTCGAAGGCGAAGAGCTGGCGCGGATCGCGCAGCCATTCCTCGCGCGTCCCGTCCTCCGTCTCGATCACGATTTTCGCGTCGGAAGGACCGGCATTGCGGCCAGGCCGCCAGGGAACGGGAAGGCGGATCGTGCCTCTGGTGCCGGTGAGCACCAGCGTGTCCTCCATCTCCCGGCGCAGCGCGCAGACGATGCTTGCCGTCAGCCCGTCGCCGAAATCAAGCTCGGCATCGGCGATCTCGTCAACGCCGGTCGGTCCGATCTCGCCGGATGCCTCAAGGGTCACCGGCTCGGCATAGGGCAGGCCCTTCGCCGCCCCGGCGATCAGACGAACGGTCGTCACCGGATAGCAACCGATATCGAGAATGCCGCCGCCGCCGAGGGCGGGATCGAAGAGCCGCGAAGACGGATCCCGCTCCCTGAACCCGCCGTTCTTCGCCTCGATATGGGTGAGCTTTCCGATCACGCCATCGCGCACCAGTTCAACAAGCCGGGCGGTCTGCGGATGGCTCCGGCACTTGTAGGCCTCCATGAAAAAGACATCGGCCTTGCGCGCGGCCTCGACCAGCGTTTCGACATCGCTTGCGCCAAGACCCGCAGGCTTTTCCACCATCAGTCCCTTGCCGGCCTCGATCGCCAGAAGCCCGTGCGCCAGATGGAAGGAATGCGGGGTGGCGACATAGATGACGTCGAGATCGGGATCGGCGACGAGTTCCTCATAGGAGCCGTAGAGCCGTTCCACGCCATGGCGTTCGCCGAATGCCGCCAATCGGTCCGGCGTGCGTCCGCCGGCAGCCAGGAGTTTCGCCGAGGGCGTCTGCGACAGGCCGACGGCGAAGTTGTTGGCGATGGCGCCGGGGCCGAGAATGCCCCAGCAAACCTGTCTTCCTGTCATGCTCATGCGGCGCCGCCCGGATAGTTCGGGCTTTCGCGGGTAATGGTGACGTCATGGGCGTGGCTTTCGCGCAGCCCCGCATTGGAGATTTGCACGAAAGTCGCCTTTTCCTGGAAATCGACGATATCCTTGCCGCCGACATAGCCCATGGCGGCGCGCAGACCGCCCGCGAGCTGGTGCAGGACGCCGCCGGTCGGGCCCTTGTAGGGCACCTGGCCTTCAATGCCCTCGGGCACCAGTTTCAGCGTGTCGCGCACTTCCGCCTGGAAATAGCGGTCCGCAGAGCCGCGCGCCATGGCGCCGACGGAGCCCATGCCGCGATAGGCCTTGAAGGACCGGCCCTGATAAAGGAAGACCTCGCCCGGGCTTTCATCCGTGCCGGCGAGAAGCGAGCCGACCATGACGGCGGACGCGCCGGCGGCGATCGCCTTGGCCATGTCGCCGGAGAACTTGATGCCGCCGTCCGCGATCACCGGAATGCCGGCATCGCGGGCTGCCTCGGCAGCGGCCATCACGGCTGCAAGCTGCGGCACCCCGACGCCCGCGACAATGCGCGTGGTGCAGATCGAGCCCGGACCGATGCCGACCTTGACCGCGTCCGCGCCCGCATCGATCAGCGCCTTGGTGCCGTCGGTGGTGGCGACATTGCCGGCCATGATGCGCACCGAATTCGACAGCGTCTTCACCCGGCCGACCGCATCCAGCACCTTCTGCGAATGGCCATGGGCGGTGTCGATGACGATCAGGTCGACGCCGGCATCGACCAGCATCTCGGCGCGCTGGAAACCGTCATCGCCGACGGAGATGGCGGCGGCGGCGCGAAGCCGGCCCTGCGCGTCCTTGGAAGCGTTGGGATTGAGCTGCGATTTCTCGATGTCCTTGACGGTGATGAGGCCGACGCAATGACCGCGATCATCGACGACGAGCAGCTTTTCGATGCGATGGTGATGGAGAAGCCTCTTGGCTTCCTGCTGGTCGACCGTCTCACGAACCGTGATCAGGTTCTCCCGCGTCATCAGCTCGTAGATGCGCTGCTCGGGGTTGGAGGCAAAGCGGACGTCGCGGTTGGTCAGAATGCCGACGAGGCGGCCGGAGGTGTGGCCATCGCTGGTGCCCTGCTCGACCACCGGAATGCCGGATATGTGATGCGCCTTCATCAGCGCCAGCGCTTCTGCAAGGGTCGCGTCCGGGCCGATGGTGACCGGGTTGACCACCATGCCGCTTTCGAATTTCTTCACCTGGCGAACCTGTTCGGCCTGCTCGTGCGGGGTGAGGTTGCGGTGGATGACGCCGATGCCGCCGGCCTGTGCCATGGCGATTGCAAGCCGGGCCTCGGTCACCGTGTCCATCGCGGAGGAGAGGATGGGCAGGTTGAGATTGATGTCGCGGGCGATCGTGGTCGAAACATCGACCTGTCCCGGCATCACCTCTGAATGACCCGGCTGCAGCAGCACATCATCAAAGGTGAGCGCCTGCATGCCGGTAGCGGCCTGAATAATCTGAGCCATGGCCAATTTCCTTTTTCAAATACGAAATGGCCGGGCGGTGCGTTCCGTCCGGTCCCTTGCAGATAAGTCTGGAAGTTGGCGAGTGCTCGTAACACGAAGATGACGCGTTGGAAATACCCAATCCGAAATGCGCATTCCGGATCGGGCAGATTGTGAAGGCGGCGCAATTGCGCCGCGTGTTTTCAGACCTTGAACTGGTACGTCTTCGGCATGAATTTGTAGCCGTCTCCGACCTTTTCCACATAGCCGACGGCGGGAAACGGCATGTGATAGCCGAGGAAGGGAATCCGCTCGGCGGCCACCATGTCGAAGACCTGCCTGCGGGTCGCGGCAGCCATCTCCTTGTCCATGTCGAAGCGCACATGCCAGTCCGGGCGCTGCAGCGAGAGCACGTACTGATTCGCCGTATCCGCCGTCAGCAGCAGCCTTTCGTCACTCGATTCGAGCATGAAGATCAGATGGCCGGGCGTGTGGCCGAAGGCGTCCATCGCCGTGATGCCGGGCACGACTTCATCACCGCCGCCGATGAAGGTCGCCTGATCGACAAGCGGCGTCACCAGCTTAGTCACGCTCTGGTGGCCGCCTTCGGCGGGCGTGCCCATGCGCGCATCATCGCTCCAGAAAGCATATTCCTTCTCGCCGAAGACATAGCGGGCATTGGGAAAGGCGGGGCCGTCTTCCTCCATCAGCCCGTTGATGTGGTCGCCATGCATGTGGGTGATGACGACGATGTCGATGTCCTCCGGCTGGTAGCCATTGGCAATCAGCCCTTCACGCAGACGCCCCGCGCCCCAGGAACGACCCGCCGGGCCCATGCCGGTGTCGAACAGCACGGTCTCATTGCCGGTATCGACAAGCACCGGCGCAAAGCCGTTGACCAGCCTGTCCGGCGGCAGGAAGTTTTCCTCAAGCAGCGCGGCAACGGTCTCCGGGTCCTGCCCGGTTCCGAAAGTCTCCCCCGGATTCTCCATCAGCCGTGTGCCGTCCTCGACGACGAGCAGCTTGAAGTCGCCGAGATCAAAACTGTCGCTCGGCGGCGCATCGACCATCTTCATGCGGTCGCCTTCCGTGTTCTGCGCCATGGCGCTTGTCGCGCCGGACACGAAGGGCGTGGCGATGGCGGCCAGACCCGCGCCGGCCATGAGACGACGGCGGTTGATACCAGTATTCTCAGTCATCAATCGTCCTCCTGGAATTAAAATTCAACACCTCTGACCTTGGGGAGGATGCGTCGGTTTCAAGTCGGACGCATGTATTTGCCCTCACTGGAGCGTCACATTTGCGTGAGCGGGAAACGGCTTCAGCCATTGGCTTTTGCGCAACCGCCCGCTAAGACATCTGCTCTTGTCACACTTTTTTTTCGAGATGCCGAGAGATGAATCCGATCGTTCCGCTGATCATGGCCGTTGCGCTCTTCATGGAGCAGATGGATTCGACCGTCATCTCGACAGCGCTGCCGGCCATTGCCGCCGATCTGAACGTCGGTCCGATCACGCTGAAACTGGCGCTGACCACCTATATGGTGGCGCTTGCGATCTTCATTCCCGTTTCCGGCTGGACGGCCGACCGCTTCGGGGCCAAACGCGTGTTTCGCGCGGCGATCATCGTCTTTTTGATCGGCTCCGTGTTCTGCGCGATCTCGAGCAATCTGATCGAGTTCGTGGCTTCGCGCTTCCTGCAGGGCATGGGCGGAGCGATGATGACGCCGGTCGGGCGCCTGGTGATCCTGAGGACCACAGACCGCTCCGAACTGGTGCGCGCCATGGCGTTGCTGACCATCCCGGCGCTTCTCGGCCCGATGGCGGGACCGCCGCTCGGCGGCTTCCTCACCACCTATTTCTCCTGGCACTGGATCTTTCTGATCAATGTGCCGATCGGCATTGTCGGCCTGATCATGGCCGGCATCTTCCTGCCGCTGATCGAGGACGAACCGCCGTCGAACCTCGACTGGAAGGGTTTTTTCCTGGTGGCGCTCGCCGCCTCCGGCATCGTCTTCGGTCTTTCGGTGATCAGCCTGCCGGCCCTGCCGCCGGCGACCGGCTTCATCACCACCGCAATCGGCTTCCTGTCAGGATTCTGGTACATCCGTCACGCGCGTCGGGTCGAAAAGCCGCTTCTCAATCTGTCGCTGTTTTCCAATCCAAGCTTCGCCGTCGCCACATCGTCTGCAACGTTTTTCCGCATGGCGACGGGCGCCTTTCCTTTCCTGATGCCGCTGATGCTTCAGCTTGGCTTTGGCCTCAACCCGTTCGAATCCGGCATGATCACCTTTATCGGCGCGGCCGGCGCGCTTCTGACCAAATTCGTCGCGCCGAAGGTGTTTTCCGCCTTCGGATTCCGCACTGTGCTGATCACCGCATCGCTGGGAGCAGCGATCCTCACCGTCACCTTTTCCTTCTTCGAGGCGACGACGCCGCATCTCGTCATTCTGGCGATCCTGTTCTGCTCGGGCCTGTTCCGGTCCTTCTTCTTCACCGGCGTCAACGCGCTCGCCTATGCCGATATCGAAAACAGCCAGGCGAGCCAGGCAACGGCAATGAGCTCGATGTTCCAGCAGGCGAGTTTCGCGCTCGGCGTTGCCTTCGCCGCCGTTATTCTGGAACTTGCCGGCCATTTCACCGGCGGCGCGCTGACGGTTGCCCACTTCCACATCGCCTTCGCCGTCGTCGCGATTCTCTCGCTCATCTCGGTCTTTCCGCTGATGCGCCTGAGAGCGGATGCAGGAGCGGCAGTGTCCGGCCACAGAGGCGCGCAGGCTGCGGAATGAGACCAGGCAAAACGAACATTTGCGATCATACAATTTGACATTCCGAAGATTTACGCGCATTCTGCCTTGCTGATTATCAAGAGCAAACGGGAGTCATCGCGATGTCGCGCGCCGAAAATCCAGCCGAACCGGTCGATATCTTCGTCATCGGCGGCGGCGTCAACGGCGTCGGCATTGCCCGCGATGCGGCCGGCCGCGGTCTTTCCGTGGCGCTCGCCGAAATGCATGATCTCGCCTCGGCGACCTCTTCCGCCTCGACCAAGCTTTATCACGGCGGGCTGCGTTATCTGGAATATTACGAGTTCCGGCTGGTGCGCGAGGCGCTGATCGAGCGCGAGGTTCTTTTGAAGGCGATGCCGCACATCTCCTGGCCGATGCGTTTCGTGCTGCCGCATCACAAGGGCCTGCGCCCCTGGTGGCTGATCAGGCTCGGCCTGTTCCTTTACGACCATCTCGGCGGCCGCAAGTTCCTGCCCGCCACCAAAAGCGTCGACCTGACGAAAGATCCCGCCGGAAAAGCGCTCAAAAGCGAATATCGGCGCGCCTTCGAGTATTCGGATTGCTGGGTGCAGGATGCGCGCCTCGTGAGCCTGATGGCCCGCGATGCGGCCGAGCGCGGCGTCAATGTCATGGTCCGCACCAAAGTCACCCGCGCCGAACAGGTGGATGGGCCTTCAGGCGGTGACCGCCTGTGGAAAATCGAACTCGAGGACGAGAACGGTCCGCTTCAGCCGGTCCTTGCCCGCGCGCTGGTCAATGCCGGCGGTCCCTGGGTCGCCGATATCATCGCCGGCGCGCTTGGCATCAACACGTCAGAGAAGGTTCGCCTCGTGCGCGGCAGCCATATCGTGACCAAGAAGCTCTACGACCACAACCGCTGCTATTTCTTCCAGGGCAGCGACGGCCGCATCATCTTCGCCATTCCCTACGAGCAGGATTTCACTCTGATCGGCACCACTGACAAGGACCATCAGGGTCCGGCATCATCGGCGAAATGCACCGATGAGGAGGCCGATTATCTCTGCCGCTTTGCGTCTGAATATTTCGAAAAGCCGATCACCCGCGAAGACATCGTCTGGACCTATTCCGGCGTGCGCCCGCTCTATGACGACGGCGCCTCCTCGGCAACGGCGGCGACCCGCGACTACGTGCTCTCTCTACGCAAGGAAGGCGCGCCGCTTCTCAGCGTCTTCGGCGGCAAGATCACCACGCATCGCAAGCTCGCCGAGGCCGCTCTCCACAAGTTATCCCCATTCTTTCCACAAGCCGGCGAGGACTGGACGGCGGGCGCGACACTGCCCGGCGGAGATTTTCCGGTGAGCGACGCAGCCGCGCTTCCCGCACGCCTTCGCGAGGATTATCCGTTTTTGAGCGAGGCGCAGGCGTTGCGCCTGATCCGCACCTATGGCACCGATTGCTGGAAGATGCTCGGCCGTGCCTCCGGCCCCGAGGACCTCGGGCAGGCCTTCGGCGCCGGGCTCTATGAGGCAGAGGTGCGCTGGCTCGCGGAGAATGAATTCGCGCGCCGGGCCGAGGATATCGTTTTCCGGCGCACAAAATTCGGCTTGCGCATGAGCGGGGAAGAGATCGCGGCGCTCGATGACTGGCTTGTCGCGCAGCAGGTACGATAGACTTCGAACGGGGAGGAGAAGGGCATGAGCCACATTCTGGCGATCGACCAGGGCACGACATCGAGCCGCGCGATCATTTTCGACGCGAACATGAAACTGGTGGCCTCGGCGCAGGAGGAGTTCCGGCAGTATTACCCGGCCTCGGGCCTTGTCGAACACGCACCGGCGGATATCTGGTCGACGGTTGCCGCGACCTGCCGCGAAGCGATCGAGCGCGCCGATATCCATGCCGCCGACATTGCCGCCATCGGCATCGCCAACCAGCGCGAGACCGCGCTGATCTGGGATCGCAAGACCGGGCGGCCGATCCACAAGGCGATCGTCTGGCAGGACCGCCGCACGGCAGATACCTGTGCCAGGCTGCGCGAAGACGGCCACGAGGCTTTCATCACCTCCGCAACCGGCCTCATCCTCGATCCCTATTTTTCGGCGACCAAGATCGCATGGATGCTCGACAATGTGGAAGGCGCAAGGGCGCTGGCGGAAAAGGGACGGCTCGCTTTCGGCACGGTCGACACCTATCTCATCTGGCGGCTGACCGACGGCAAGTCCCACGTCACCGACGCCACCAATGCCGCCCGCACCATGCTCTACAATATCCGCGAGGGAAAATGGGACGAGGACATCTGCGCGCTGCTCGATATCCCGATGTCGCTTCTGCCGGAAGTGAAGGATTGCGCCGCCGATTTCGGCATGACGCGCGATGACCTGTTCGGTCGCGAGATTCCGATTTTCGGCGTCGCCGGCGACCAGCAGGCGGCAACCGTCGGTCAGGCCTGTTTCGAGCCGGGCATGATCAAGTCGACCTATGGCACGGGATGTTTCGCGCTTCTCAACACCGGCGACAAGTTCGTGAAAAGCGAAAGCCGGATGCTCTCGACCATCGCCTACCAGATTGACGGCAAGCCGACCTATGCTCTGGAGGGCTCGATCTTCATCGCCGGCGCCGTCGTGCAATGGCTGCGCGACGGGCTGAAGGTGATCCGCCATGCCCGCGAGACCGACGCGCTGGCAAACGCCGCCGACCGCGAGCAGACGCTCTACATGGTGCCGGCCTTCACCGGCCTCGGCGCGCCCTACTGGGATGCCGAATGCCGCGGCGCAATCTACGGGCTCACCCGCAATTCCGGCCCGGCGGAATTTGCCCGCGCCGCGCTTCAAAGCGTTGGCTACCAGACGCGCGACCTGCTGGAGGCCATGCATGGCGACTGGGGAAGCCATGATTCGGCGAATATCCTGAGGGTCGACGGCGGCATGAGCGCCAATGACTGGACCATGCAGTTCCTCGCCGACATTCTGGGCGTGCCCGTCGACCGCCCGCAAGTGGTCGAAACCACGGCGCTGGGCGCGGCCTGGCTTGCGGGAAGCCGCGCCGGCCTCTATCCCGGCCTGAAGGAATTCGCCTCCGCCTGGGCCGTCGACCGCCAGTTCACGCCGACGATGGAGGAACAGACGCGCGAGAAACTTTACAAGGGCTGGAAGAATGCGGTTCAGCGGACCCTCGGTCCGATCTGATCAGTCACCGAACCTGTACTGCATCGTCACCAGATCGAGCCAGCGGCCGAATTTTGTCCCGACCTCCGGATAACGCCCGGCATGGAAGAAGCCGAGGCGCTCATGCAGCGCGATCGAGGTGATGTTCTCGCCCTCGATCGCCGCGATCATGGCATGCACGCCGTTTTCGCGCGCGCGGACGAGCAGCGCTTCCATGAGCCTGCGCCCTGCCCCGCCGCCGCGGCAATCCCTGTGCACATAGACCGAATGCTCGACCGTATGGCGGTACCCGTCAAACGGTCGCCAGTCGCCATAGCTTGCGTAACCGATGACCTTGCCGTCGCGTTCTGCGACCAGCACCGGAAAGCCGCGCGCGCGACGGGCGGTAAGCCAGCCCTTCCGGTTGTCCAGATCGACGAGGATCTCGTTCCAGATCGCCGTGGAATTGAGAACGGCATCATTGTAGATTTCGAGGATGGCCGGCAGATCGGCCTCCCGCGCGTTGCGTATCAGCATGGTTCAGAGGATCCCGGGACGAGGCGTTTTCCGATTGGAACACCGATACCAGAGACCCCCGAGGGCCGAAAGCGCTATTCGGCGATCATCGCATATTTGAGGAAGAGCGCCTGATCGGCGGTGGTCTGCTGCCTGCAGCCGGCGGCAAGCGTCTTGCCCATCGTCCCGCCCTGGGTCTGACTTTCGACGAAGGCGCATCGCGCATCGCGATATTTTATCCAGTCGCGTTCCATTACGAGCAGCGCTTCGGCGATCGACGAACCGGAGACCCCTTCGTCGAGCTTCTTCGCCTGTTTCATGACGTTCTCGTAGATCGCGTTCAGCTGCTTGTCCCAGAATGCCGTTTCGCTCGCCGTGCAGCTCACCATGCCGGCGGATGTCTGACCGAAGTCATTGGCGTTGATGCATTCTTCCGTCGAAAGGCCGATGCATTTTTCTCCCGCATCAACCGAACTGGCCTTGGCAAGGCATTGTGCGGTCGCCGCATCGGAATAGACGATGTCGTCGGCATGGGCGCCAGGCGCGATGAGCAGCGCCGAAAAGGCAAGAAAGGTCGGCAGGCGCATGAAATCCTCCTGATCCATCTGTTCCGATTTCATCAGGATCAAACGACAATTATACGTTGATCGGCAAAACCTGACGCTCCGTGGCCGGAAAGCGCTATTGTCGGCGTTCCCTCACGTGAGCGGGCAAGATTGCAGCCTCGCTCAATAGGTCGGCCAGGAATTGTCCAGATAGATCGCCTGATCCGCGGTCATCCGCAGCAGGCAGCCGGCATAGACCGGTCCGGCGATCGTGCCGCCCTGATACTGGTTGGCCTCGTACTCACAAGTTGCATCGCGAAAATTGATCCAGATCCGTTGCATGTCGCGAAGACTTTCGGCGAGTTCGCCATTGGCGCGCGGATCGTTCTCGGCCTCTGCATCGGCCGCCTTGGCGCGGGCGAGCAGTTCGCGATAGGTCCGGTTCAGCCATTCATCCCAGAATTTGGTTTCAAGCGCCGCGCATTCCTGCAGGCCGATCGTGGTCGATCCGTAGTCGGAGGCGTTCTGGCAGGCCTCGGCGGAAACGCCCGCGCAGGCGCGCATGTCCGCCTCGGTCCCGGCAAGGCTCACGCATTCAGTCACGAGATCGTTGGAATAAACCACTTCCTCATCCGCCAGAGCGGGCGATGCGGACAACAGAGCCGTCACCGCCAGAGCTTTCACAATATGCATGTCTCTCTCCCTGATGCTTTTCGCCGGTCTCGTTGCCAAAACCGCGACCGGTCGTTTGGGTTCCGCCGTCTGCCGGCGTCAGCCTGCAAGGCTGAAACAGGTCAGCACCGCCGCATAATGCACGGCGGCGGCGGCAACGACAAATCCGTGCCAGATCGCGTTCTGGAACCTGAGCTTCTCCCACACATGGAAAAGCACGCCGGCGGAATAGATCACCCCGCCGATGACGATCAATATGCTGGTCGCAAGCGGCAGCAGCGGAAAAAGCGGCCGCGCGACGATGATCCCGCTCCAGCCCATGGCGAGGTAGAGCAGGATCGCCAGACGGTCATAACGGCCGGGCCAGGCCATCTTGAGCGCGATGCCGAGCGCGGCAATGATCCAGACGCCGACGAACAGCGCCATGATCAGCGGATCGCCCATGCCGCGCTGGAGAAAGGGCGTGTAGGTCGCGGCGATCAGGATGAAGATCGAACTGTGATCGAGCCGTTTCCAGATTGCCTTGCTGCGCCCGGCCCTGGGCGGCCAGAGATTGTAGGAAAACGAGATCGACAGCGTCAGCACCAGCCCGGCGGAATAGACGGCGGCGGCGGCGATCTGGGCTGCGCTCGTCCACACCGCGGCGTAGAAGATCAGCACCGTGGCGCCGACAAGCGCCATCACCACGCCGACGCCGTGGACGATGCCGTCGGCAATCAGTTCGGCAAGGTCGTAAGGGCTGCCGCGGCGCGCGAACTGCTTCATTCGGAAAATCGTCTCCGGCGTTTCATCATCAACAAACGAGGATGGGGAACAGGTCCCGGCGAACCCGTTTGCCGCAAGACTAACGCCAAAATGCGACCGGCGAAAGGCCGCATTGCAATGCAACCTCCCGCCGGTCTTCATCCGGTGCAGCTCCAGGCTTCAGCGAAGATCGGCCGCGCAGGTCTTGCAGAAAGGCGTGTAGGGCACGGCTTCCAGTCTTTCCTCGGCAATCGCGTCGCCGCATTTCACGCAGACGCCGAACGTGCCGTCCGCAACGCGCTGCAATGCAGCATCGATCGCCTTGATCTCGTCCGAGCCGACATGGCCGAACTCCTCAAGCACCTCGTCGTTTTCAGCCTCCATCGCCCGGTCTTGACTGTCCGGGTTGCGGGTCCGGCCGAGGTCGGTATCGATCTTCTCAAGCCGGGTCAGTATCTCGGCCTTGCGGCCCTCCAACAGGGCCTTGTAGCGCATCGCGTCCATGTTTTCCTCCCTTGTTGCCGTCGGGCGTTCTCAAACATCAGCGGCGAACGAGAACGGAGCAGGCGGCGTGGCGAACCACGCGGTCGGCCGTCGAGCCGATGAGATAGTTCGAGAAATCGGGCCGATGGGAGGCCACCAGAATGAGGTCGGCCTTGTGGGCCTTGGCCGAAGCCAGGATTTCACGCGCCGGCGGGCCGGTGCGCAACTCGATCTCGGCATCCACCTTGGCGCGGGACCTCAGTTCCTGCAGCTTGTCGCGCGCATCATCAACGGCGCTGTCCATCAAATCCACCGGCACATCGATCGCCAGATAGGACGGGATTTCCTCGACCACGTGGAGCAGAACGATCTCGCCGGCCGGATCCAGCAATTCGCTGGCCTTGGTCAGAATGTCGAGTCCCCTGTCGAGCACGGAAATGTCGACCGGTACGATGATTTTCTTGAACATTGTTTCCTCCTTTCCCGGTTCCCCCCGTGATTGAGAGGGTACTCGCCTTTCAAGAGCATGACTGGCGACCCGGGTCTACTGGCTGTTGACCCGACAGTCGCGCCGCCGGTCGCCTTCCGCATTGATCAAGGTCAATTTCAGATTTGATAATTGTTAGTTTTATAGCGCAAATCATCGAACGGTGCGACTGGAATATACGCTATTGCGTATCTTCATAGAAATACATATCTATAAGTCAATTGGCACTGACCGGGAGCGGCGGTGACCGGAGGTCCGGGCCTGGCCCGTTTCCGCTTCGCCGGACCTGATCTTTAAGGGAGGAAAACATGGCACATATCGTAGTATTGGGCGCAGGCCTTGGAGGCACCATCGTCGCCTATGAATTGCGCGAGAAGCTCGGCCGCGAACATTCGGTCACCGTCATCAACAAGGGATCCGTCTATTCGTTCGTTCCCTCAAACCCCTGGGTGGCTGTCGGCTGGCGCACCGAGGAGGACGTCCAGGTCGACCTGGCCCCGGTTTTCGCCAAACGCAACATCACGCTGAGGCCCGAGGGCGCGGCGAAACTCCACGCGGCGGAAAACCGGGTCGAACTGACCGATGGCAGCATGGTCGATTATGACTATCTGGTGATCGCCACCGGTCCGGAACTCGCCTTTGACGAGATCGAGGGATTCGGTCCCGGCACGGGCTATTCACAGTCAGTGTGCGAGACCGCCCATGCGGGAGAGGCAAAGTCCGCCTTTGACGCGCTTGTCGAAAACCCGGGACCGGTCGTCATCGGCGCCGTTCAGGGCGCATCATGCTTCGGCCCGGCCTATGAATTCGCCTTCATCCTCGACAAGGCGCTCCGCGATGCCAGGGTGCGCGACCGGGTGCCGATGACCTTCGTCACGCCCGAACCCTATATCGGCCATCTCGGCCTCGATGGGGTTGGCGACACCAAGGGCCTGATGGAAAGCGAGCTGCGCGCACGCCACATCAAGTGGATCACCAATGCCCGCGTCGATCACATGACCGAAGAAAGCGTCGTGGCCGAAGAGATCGGAGAGGACGGCGCGGTCAAGGAACGTCACGAACTGCCGGCGACGTTCAAGATGATGCTTCCGGCCTTTCGCGGCGTGTCGGCCATCCGCGGCATCGAGGGGCTGACCAATCCGCGCGGCTTCGTCATCATCGACAAGCACCAGCAAAACCCGACCTTTCAAAACATCTTCGCCATCGGCGTCTGCGTCGCGATTGCGCCGACAGGCAAGACCGCCGTTCCCGTCGGCGTGCCGAAGACCGGCTTCATGATCGAATCGATGGCGACCGCCACGGTCGGCAATATCGCCCGCCTGATCGCCGGCGAAAAACCCAATGTCCAGGCCACATGGAACGCCGTTTGCCTGGCCGACTTCGGAGACGGAGGCGTCGCCTTCGTGGCCCAGCCGCAAATTCCGCCGCGCAACGTCAACTGGGCCTCGGAAGGCCGCTGGGTGCATGCGGCGAAGGTCGGCTTCGAGAAATACTTCCTGCGCAAGGTGAGGACGGGCGTCAGCGAACCGTTTTACGAAAAGCTCGCGCTGCAGGCGCTGAAGATCGACAAGCTGAAGGCCGTCACCTTCGACTGAGCCTTGAACGCGGCCGCGCGGAATGACCCCGCCGGCCGCTTCTTCTCATGGGTAGAGATAGTTCCGTTCCCATTCGGAGCGCGGAATTTCCGTGCCGATCTCGAAGCTGAAGGCCGTGACGTTCAGCGCGCTGGCATCGGTTACGCAATGATAGCGCAGGTGATACCAGTGCTCGTGAGAGCGAAAGACGGCGCCGTCGGCATCGATCGTGTGCCCCTTCACCTCGGGCGTCGCGAAAGTATAGGCGATCACCTTGTCCGGCGTCATGTCGTCGCGGGCGGCATCGATGCGTGAAAGCGCCTCGACGTCGCAACGCTGCTCCAGCTCCTCCTCGGGCTCGAGGCGCTCAAGTTCAGCGGCGATGCGCTTGTTGAGCGCCAAGGCCTGAGAGCCTGCCATAACCACGAATGCGGCCACAAGAACGGTCCTGAACACGTTTGCTCTCCCGACTGACATGTAACACTATTACCCTTCATATGCACAATCCGGCCGCCGGAAGCAAGTCTTCGGCCATCCGCTTGATGTCGCGTGGCGGCAGCCTTATGTTCCGGCGACCTGACAACAACAAGGCCCGCCATCGTGACCGCGTTCAAGAACCTCCCCGCCCCGCCGAAAGCCAAAGCCAAGCCCGTGACCGACACCCGCCACGGCAAGACCCGCGCCGATGACTATGCCTGGCTGCGCGCTGCAAACTGGCAGGCGATGTTCAAGGACCCATCCATTCTCGAGGCCGATATCCGCGCTCATCTGGAGGCTGAAAACGCCTATATGAAAGCCGCGATGGCCGACACGGAAGCGTTTCAGAAGACGCTGTTTGCGGAAATGCGCGGGCGCATCAAGGAAGACGACAGCTCCGTGCCGATGAAGGATGGCGCCTACGCTTATGGCACTGCCTACCGCACAGGCGGAGAGCAGCCTTATTTCTTCCGTATCCCGCGCGACGGCGACTTGCATGATCCGGACCTGCGCGCGGTTCTTCTGGACGGCGACCAGGAGGGCGAAGGCAAGGCCTATTTCGATCTCGGCGGCTTCTTCCACACCACCGACCACACTCGCGCGCTGTGGAGCTTTGACGACAAGGGATCGGAATTCTACACCATCAAGGTGCGCGACCTTGCCGGCGGCAAAGATCTTGAAGACGTGATCGAGAACACCGGCGGCAGCGGCGTCTGGGCGCCGGACGGCAAGAGCTTTTTCTACACGGAAGTGGATGAGAACCATCGCCCCTCCAAGGTCTATCATCATGTCGTCGGCACGGCGCAAAGCGAGGACCGGCTTGTCTATGAGGAAGCCGATCCGGGCTTTTTCGTCGGCATCGGCGGGTCCTTGCTCGATGATTTCATCTTCATCGATGTCCATGACCACCAGACATCGGAAGTCCACATCATCCCGACCAACGCGCTGGATGCCGCGCCGCAGATAGTCGCAAAGCGCGAGACCATGGTGGAGTACGACGTCACCGAGGGCGGCGACGTGTTCTTCATCCTGACCAATGACGGCGGCGCCAAGGATTTCAAGATCGTAGAAGCGCCCGTTTCCGCTCCGGCCAAGGAAAACTGGAAGGAGATCGTGCCGCATCAGGAAGGCCGGCTGATCCTCTCCCATATGGCCTTTGAAAACCATCTGGTGCGGCTCGAACGCCTCGGCGGCTTGCCGCGCATCGTCATCCGCGACCGCAAAACCGGCGAGGAACACGCCATCGCCTTTGACGAGGAAGCCTATGCGCTCGGTCTTCAGGGCGCGCAGGAGTACGATGCGGACACGATCCGCTTTTCCTATTCCTCGATGACCACGCCGAGCCAGCTCTATGACTACAATATGGCGACGCGCGAACGCACACTCTTGAAGACCCAGGAAGTGCCCTCCGGCCACAATCCGGACGACTACGTGACCCGCCGCATTCAGGCAAAGGCGGCAGACGGCGAACTGGTGCCGGTCAGCCTCGTCTACCGCAAGGATACGCCGCTCGACGGTTCCGCCCCCTGCCTGCTTTACGGCTACGGCGCCTACGGCATCTCCATTCCG
>NZ_CFHTCS010000040.1:0-19219 GCF_984369615.1 Martelella sp.
GGCCGCCGCGCGCTCGGCTTCCTTCTCCTCGCGCATTTCATCGACCGAGCGAATCTGGCGGCGGGCCGCCCCTTCCCATTCGCGCGTCCTGACCGTCGCCTTTGCAAGCCGCTCTTTCGCGCCGTCGATGGCATGGGCATATTGCGGCAGCCATTCGGCCTGGGCGACGACCATCTCGTCCACCATCTGCCAGACCTCCTCCGGCGTGCAGACGGCGCCGACCAGCGGATCGTGCAGGACGGCCAGTTTCAGAAGATCGAGATCGCCGGTCACGGCCGCATGAACCGACATGCGCTGCACGTTGATCGAGGCCATGCAGGTTGCAGCACAGGCTTCCGGCAGCGTGATGCCGGCGACCATGTTGAGGCCGAAACGATCCACGAAACCGGGCGATTCAATGATGCAGTCATCCGGCAGATTGGTGATCACGCCGTTGTTCTTGCGGTTGAAATGGCCGCGATAGACCCGGCCGGTCTCCAGCCCTTCGAGAATATAGCTGGCATGTTCGCTCGACCGTTTCTTCGGGTCGATCGGTTTAGCCGCATCTTCAAGGAATCCGTCAAATTCGGTCTCGAACCAGTTGCGATTTTCCGCCGTGTAACGCAGATAGCCGCCGGTCTCTCCATGGATCCAGTCGGACATGTCGATCCAGCGGGTGATTTCCTCCGGGCGCTTGCGATACCAGGGCAGGTATTCGGACAGGTGGCCGTTGCTTTCGGTCGAATAGACCCCGAAACGCTTCAGCACGTCGATGCGGACCTTTTCCTGCTTCGAGATAACCGGATGGGCCTCGAAGGCGGCGATCAGCTCGTCTTTACCGATTTTGCGGCCGTTGACGCGCAGATCGGTGAACCAGGTCTGATGGTTGATGCCGGAGCAGATATAGTCGAGTTCGTTCTGTTTTACGCCGAGCACTTCCGCAATCTGTTCCGCGCCGTGCTGGACGCCATGGCACAGCCCGATCGTATCGACCTTGCCGTATTCATTGGCTGCCCAGGTGTTCATCGCCATCGGATTGGCATAGTTGAGGAAGCGGGCGCCGGGCTCGGCAACCTCGCGGATATCCTTGCAGAAATCCAGAATGACCGGGATGTTGCGCTGGCCGTAAAGAATGCCGCCGGCGCAGATCGTATCGCCGACGCACTGGTCGACGCCGTATTTCAGCGGAATGCGGATATCATCGGCATAGGCCTCAAGCCCGCCGACGCGAACGCAGGAAATCACATAGCGCGCGCCCTCGATCGCCTTGCGGCGGTCTGTGGTCGCGGTGATGGTGGTCGGCAGGCCATTGGCCTCGACGATCTTCTCGAGGATGGTTTTCACCATCGTCAGATTTTTCTCGCTGATATCCGTCAGCGCCACTTCGATATCCGAAAATTCCGGAACGCACAGGATATCCTTGAACAACGTCTTGGTGAAACCGACGCTGCCGGCGCCGATAATGGCTATTTTGAAAGCGCTCATAGCCGCCTCCCTGAATCAAGAACCAACAAACAGGGTAAAATCAAATGCAACAGACAACATCGACCTCACCGGCAAGGCGTCACGAAAGACGTCACCCCGACAGTTGCGTTATGCCTGTATCACTTGTGTTTCAAACTCCCGGTCCGCATTATGCAGCAGTCGGGACGACATCACAGAGAGGGATTGTGCTTTCATGGGTAATTCTGTGCTACAGGAGCTGCGAGAAAAAGCGCCGATCGGGCGGCTGATTTCCCTGCCGCGCGGACATCAGGACCTGCATGCCATGCCAGTCAGCGCCGGGTATGAAATCCGCACACGGCCCGACTACAGGTGGGACGGAAGGCGGCGCGGCCAGAGCCCTTTCTCGGTGATCCAGTACACGATTGCCGGCGCGGGAAATCTGCGTTTTGAGAACCAGACCTTCCGGATCAGGCCGGGCGAAACCATGCTCACCCTGATCCCGCACAATCACAGCTATTGGGTGGAGGAGGACGGTTACTGGGAATTCTTCTGGATCTCGCTCAATGGCGAAGAGGCGATGCGCATTCAGCGGGCGGTCCTGGCGACCTCCGGCCCGGTGCTCAAGCTGAAGCAGAAGACCGTTGATCAGCTGGCGGATTGTCTGCGCCGCCTGCTTTCATCGGAAACCGAGACGCCGGCAAGAGCGTCCGCCGTTGCCTATGAAGTGACCATGCTGCTCTATGACGATGTCTTCGGCGCCCACACCATGCCGCCGGTGGAAAGCCGGGCGATGCAAAGGGTCACGCATTATATCGACGCCAATCTGGAAAAACCGCTCCCGGTCGACAGGCTGGCGGAGGTCTCCGGCTTCAGCCGGTCGCATTTTTCGCGCCTGTTTGCGCAATCGGAAGGCATGCCGCCCGCGGAATATGTTCTGCTCCGGCGGCTGAAACAATCGACGCGCCTGCTGGCAAGCGGCGATCATACCGTCAAGGAGGTCGCCGGCATGGCCGGATTTTCCGATCCGAACTATTTCGCTAAGGTTTTTCGCCGCTACTTCCGGGTCAGTCCGACGGAGTTCCGCAAGATCGGCCTTGCAGCCAGCATCATGACCATGAATGCGGAAACCGTTCCGCCTGTGCTGCAGAAAGAGCCGGTCGAATACCCTGGCGTTCACCGAGACAAGTCGTGAGCGCGATTGCGTGAGATCCGGCGCAGTCTGCCGAAGCGGCGCATACGCAATCGCCCGCTTTTGAGCGCCTGACGGTGACGAAAGGAAGAAAATGGTACGGTTGGGTGGGGTCGAACCACCGACCTCAGGTGCCACAAACCTGCGCTCTAACCAACTGAGCTACAACCGCACAAGGGCGATGCGTCTTGCATCGCGGCTCACTTAAAAGGCCTGACAGGAATTTGCAAGCCCCTTGATGGCCGATCGGCGAAAATCCTTTGACCCTGCGACCGGTCGCCGCGTTAACCGTCCGCCATGAAAAGACCGGACCTGATCTGGACCACAATCGCCATTATTATTATTAAGAAAGCGTTAAGCCAAGGATGCGCGAAAGGCCTGTCGGGCACACAACGCTTCCGAACGAACCCGAGCGGACCGAAGAGCCATGAGCACGGCAGTTCCACATTACCTCGCCTTTGCCACCCATCCGGCCTTGCGCGGACGTTTTCTTGACGGCAGGGCCATGCTGGCCGTCGATCCGGAGACGAGCACCGTCGCCTTTGCCAACGCGGCCGGCGCGAGGCTGCTCGGCCACGCGCGGATTGGTGAGGCGACCGGAACCAGGACCGACGCCTCCATTCTCCTGCGCCAGCTTATGGCTGCGGCCGGCCCTCTTTCGGAGCCCGGTGACAGCAGGGATTTCACCGTCAATATCGCGCAGCGCTTCCGAAGGGTGTCACAACCGGCAACTGCGAGCCTCTTCGGTCTTGATGGTCGCCGCTACCTGCTGCTCGATTGCGAGAACCCGTCGGAAGGGAACCGCAGTGACGCGCTCGTGTCAGGTTTTGACGAGGACGAGGCGCATCTGGCTGTGGTCGGGGAGAACGGCGCGTGCATATCCGCCTCTTCCGGCTTTAGCCGCACCGCCCTTCAGCCCAAGGACATCCGCCCGATCATCGAGAGCCTGACGGCAGGGCCCGAAAGCTATACGGAGCGGCTCGCAACCACCGAGACCGGCATCTGGCCGCTGGCGCTCGGTCGCCTTTCGAAACATCCCGTCCAGTTCCTGCTGTTTGTCTCCGAAGAACTCGCCGACGAAGTCAGCGCGATCGTTGGGGCGGCGGAGGAAGAAGGATCGATGGCGCCGGAGAGCGGCCGCTCGCCCCGCGAGGCGATTGCCGCCATCGACGAGAGCCTCGGCGCGCTCGCTGCGCATTACCAGCAGAACGAGCAGCCCGCTCCCCGGCAAGGCCCGGTCGTGCGAAAACAGCCGGCAAAGATCGAGACGCACCCGGCGAAGGCCCGGGAAACCGAACATGCAGAGGCCGACACCCGCCGCCCGCTGCGCTTCGTCTGGCGCACCGACGGCGCCGGCCGGATCACCGACGTCTCCGGCGAACTTGCCGAGGCTGTTGGTCCCGCCATGGCCGAAATCACCGGCCTCCGTTTCGCAGAGATCGAAACGCGGCTCGGCGTCAGAGGCGCGGGCGCGATCTCCCGGCTTCTCCAGAGCGCGGACACATGGTCGGGCCGCACGGTCGAGTGGCCGGTCTCCGGCACGGACACGGTCGTGCCCGTCGATATGGCGGCGCTGCCGACCTATACGCGCGAGCGCCGATTCGACGGCTTCAGAGGCTTCGGCCTGGTCCGGCTCGGCGAAGAAAGCGCCAATCCCGATGCAACGCCGCTCGCCCGCCCGGCGGCGGCAAGCCAGACGAAGTCTGCCCCGCAACTGACCGAGGACGAGCGCCACGCGCTTGACGAGATCGCAAGCCAGCTTCGCTCCGCCGATGCCGGAACCGCGACGCCGGCAACGGCCCTTGAGCCCGCTGTCGCGCAACACGAGCCATCGCCCGTCATCAAGCGGAAAACGCGGCCGCCGCAGCCAAGCGAAAGCGCGGAGGCGGAGGCGACATGGATCGACGCCAGCCGGGATGCCATTGTCATCCAGTCTGGCGAGCGCGTACTGCATGCCAATCCCGCCTTTCTTTCGCTTTCCGGCTACGGATCCCTTGATGCCGTGATCGACGCCGGAGGCCCCGATGCCTTTGTCGAACGCGACGATGACGACCGGCTTTTCCTGCGCACGGCCGATGGCGGTCGGCTGCCTGTGTCTTTCCACCTGCAGGCTGTCTCCTGGAAAGGAGGACGGGCGCTTGCGCTGACGCTTCGGCCCGAACAGGAAGGCAGTGACGGGCTTGAAACGCCCGTCACCATAGAACAGAGCCACGAGACAAGCGCTCCTTCGAATCTATCCAGCGACGGCGACGTCGCGGAGCTGCACGCCATACTGGACACCTCCACCGACGGCATCCTTATCCTTGACGAGAAACGCCATATCCGCTCGATTTCCAGTTCCGCCTCAGCGCTCTTCGGCGTCGAGAGCCAGGATGTGATCGGCGAGGATGCCGGTATTCTTTTTGCCGAGGAGAGCCACGGCGATCTGGAAACCCAGGTCAGTCGCCTGCTTGAGCGACGCGGCGGCGATGTTGTGCCCGAAGGGCTCGAGGTGATCGGGCGGGAAGCGGGCGGCGGCCTCATTCCGCTGTTCATCACGCTTGGGCGCCTGCCGCAGTCGGGAGGCGTCTGCGTCATCCTGCGCGACATCACCTCGCTGAAACGTCGTGAGGAGGATCTGCGGGCTGCCCGGCGCGAGGCGAAAGAGGCGGAAGAGGAGCGGGACACCGTGCGCTCGGCGCTGCGCTACGAACTGCGTCAGCCGCTCGATGCCATCATCTCCCTGTCGGAGACCATGGATCACCAGCCCTTCGGCACGCTCGGGGACAACCGTTACCACGCCCTTGCCCGCGAAATCACCACCAAGAGCCGCCAGGCGCGCTCCATCGTCGGACGGCTGCTCGGCGAGCCGGAACCGGAGCAGAGCGCGCCGTCACAGGCCGAGGCGGAAACGCCGCCGGGCCACGAGCCCCGCAGATCCGCCCCGCTGGCCGATTCCGGCGCGCATGAAACCGCGCAGATCAACGAGGCGGTGGCGGAGGCCGTAAGCCTGGTGCAACCGCGCGCCAATGCGCGCCGGATCATCATCCGCGCGGCCCTTTCGCCTGTGCTCGCCAAGACGCCGTGCGACACCGAGGTGCTGAAGGAAATGGCCTCCGAGCTTCTCAACGGCGCCGTACAGTTCACGCCGGCAGGCGGCCAGGTGGTCGTTTCCACGGCGGCCTCGGCAAGCGGGGAGACCGTGCTGCGCTTTCGCGACAATGGCATCGCTCCGGGCCGGCGAAGGGCCGGCGCTCCCCGCGGCCAGAGCAGGGAAACGGAGAACCAGCACCTGCAAAAGGCGCGCAAGCTTGCCGAAGGCCTCGGCGCGCGCTTTCTGGTGCATGCCGTTCCGAGCGAGGGCATGCTGGTCGAGGTTTTCCTGCCGGTGAAGGAAGCGCGGCCGTTTCATTACTAGCGCATGCCGTCTTGTGCGTCCGGACGAACAAGCGCGCTTCCGGCAGGCCTTCCTGTTGCCGCCCGGAAAAGCTGCGGCAAGCGGACATATTGCGCATTTTGACCGCAGGCCATAAAACCGGTCGGAACTTGTCAACTTTGGCGCTTGAGAGAGCGTCCATCAGCGATGACCGGACAGCATGGCCCTTGACCTCGCCGAAAGCGCGACCTCTTCTCGTCGATCGCGACGACGCTCGCTCCGCCCCCTGCCGCTAGCGGCCGGCCTCATCTGCGCGCTGATGCTCCTGCCGCTGGCGGCGATCGTCTGGCTCGCCTTCTCCTCGGATTTTTCGGCGGTCACCCATCTTGCGGAAACCGTCCTGCCGCGGGCTGCGGGCCGCACCTTCTGGCTTCTCGTTTTCAACGGGCTCGTCACCGGCTCCATCGGCGTGGTCGCCGCATGGCTGGTTGTCTCCTTCGATTTTCCCTTCAGGCGATTGCTGTCGGTTGCGCTCGTGCTGCCGCTTGCCATGCCGATCTATCTTGCGGCCTATGCCTTCGGCGAATTCTTCGATTTTACCGGTCCGGTGCAGACGCTTTACCGGGCCGTCTTCGGCTTTCAATCTGCGCGGGATTATTATTTCCCCGACATCCGGTCGCTCGGCGGCGCGGTGCTGGTCATGTCGGGGGTGCTTTACCCTTATGTCTATCTGACGGCGCGGTCGGTGTTTTCCATGCAGGGGCGCAACGCGGCGGAGGTGGCGCGCACGCTCGGCGCCGGGCGGTTTCGGGTGTTCCGTTCCGTGCAATTGCCCATGGCGCGGCCGGCGATCGTGGTCGGCCTCACCCTGGTGATGATGGAAAGCCTCAACGATATCGGCGCCGTACAGTATCTGGGCGTCAACACGCTCACCTTCTCGATCTACGAGACCTGGCTCAATCGCGGCAACCTCGCCGGCGCTGCCCAGCTTTCGGCGATCATGCTTGTCTTCGTGCTGGCGCTGATCCTGCTGGAGCGGATCGCGAGGCGCAATCAGCGCTACAGCGCCGGTCGCTCGGTGACCGGCAAGAGCGAACGTCAGCGTCTCTCGGGGTTTGCCGCGTTTCTGGCAAGTCTTGCCTGCCTGCTGCCGGTCATCATCGGCTTCGCCATCCCTGCCCTGGTGCTGGCCGATTTCGCTCTCAAACGGCTGGAAGACTTCCTCGCGGAGCGTCTGCTTCAGGCGCTTTTCACCTCGCTTGCCGTTGCCGGACTTGCCGCCGCGATCGCCGTCATGTTCGGTCTGACGCTCTCCTATGCGGTCAGAACCTATCCGGACGCAAAGATCCGTTCGGTCACACGGCTGGCATCGCTCGGCTACGGCATTCCCGGAACGGTGCTCGCCATCGGCGTGCTGATCCCGCTGGCCGGGCTCGACAACGCCGTGGACGGCGCACTCAGGACCCGTTTCGGCATTTCCAGCGGACTGATCCTCTCAGGCAGCGGCTTTGCCATTGTCTATGCCTGCACGGTCAGGTTTCTTGCCATGGCCGAAGGCAGCGTTGATGCCGGTTTCCAGAAGCTTTCACCGAGCCTCGACATGGCCGCCCGCACGCTCGGCCGCTCACCGGCAACGGCTCTGTTTTCCGTGCTGCTGCCAAACATGCGCCCGGCGCTGTGGACGGCCGCGCTTCTGGTGTTCATCGAGACGCTGAAGGAGCTCTCGGCAACCATCCTGCTGCGTCCATTCAACTTCAATACGCTGGCCACCCTCGTCTATGAGGACGCCTCGCGCGCCCAGGTCGAAAGCGCCTCCGTACCCGCGCTGATCATCATTCTCGCCGGCCTGATCCCAGTTCTGCTGGTCTCGCGCTCGATGGACCGGCGGGCCTGACGCCCTCACCCCCGGATCGCCGCCTCCGTCTGGGCGTTGAAGACATGGATATGCGCGGCATCCACGGCAAGCGTGATCGTTTCGCCGGCCTTCACCCGCATCTGGCCATCCAGCACGACGCGCAGCCGCGGAGCTGAAATCGCGCCGTCATCCTCGCCGTCATCGCCGATCTCGCGCAGGCTGCCATCGGCAGCGCCGATGTCGACATGGGCGAGAAGCGTGGAGCCCAGATCCTCGACGAAGATGATTTCGCCGGTCACGGTGTTGACCGCAGTTTCGCCATGTTCGACCGGAGTGAACATTTCAGGCCGGATGCCGAGGATCACTCGGTCGCCAGCAGAGCGGCCGAGGCCCGGCCGTGCCGCAAGATCATCCGCACCGAACAGGAAATCGAATGGCCCGACCCTCGCATCCATGCCGCCGTCGGTTGCTGCCAGATCGGCGGCCATGAAGTTCATCGAGGGCGCGCCGATGAAGCCGGCAACAAAAAGGTTCGCAGGCGTATCGTAGAGCGCGCGCGGCGTATCGAGCTGCTGGAGAACACCGTGGCGCATGACGGCAACCCGGTCTCCCATGGTCATCGCCTCCACCTGGTCATGCGTCACATAAACTGTGGTGACGCCGGTCAGCTTCTGCAGACGGGCGATTTCGGTTCGCATCTGCCCGCGCAGCCGCGCATCGAGATTGGACAGCGGCTCGTCCATGAGGAAGGCCTTCGGGTCGCGCACCAGCGCCCGGCCCATGGCAACGCGCTGGCGCTGACCGCCGGAAAGCTGGCCGGGCTTGCGTTTCAGATGCTCGGAGAGCTCCAGCAGTTCGGCCGTCTGGCGCACTTTCTCGGCCAGCGCCTTCTTTTCCGCACCGCGCACCCTGAGGCCGAAGCCGATATTCTCCTCGACATTCAGATGCGGATAAAGCGCATAGGACTGGAAGACCATGGCGATATCGCGGTCGCGCGGGGCGAGATTGTTGGCGATCACGCCGTCAATGATCAGCCGGCCGTCGGTGATATCCTCAAGGCCCGCGATCATCCTGAGCGCGGTCGACTTGCCGCAGCCGGACGGGCCGACGAGGACCAGGAACTCGCCGTCCCTGATATGAAGATCGAGATTGGCGATCGCGGCGAAGCCGTCCGGATAGCGCTTGCCGATGCCGTCGAAGATGATGTCTGCCATGCGCTTTCCCGCTCGTTCGTCGTCAGTTTAGGACTGTCCGCAAAGCGGTCTCACGTCATGTAGATGCCGCCGGTGACATTCACGCCCTGCCCGGTCATGAAGCGGGCGGAATTGCTGGAGAGGAAGACGGCCACATCGGCGACGTCTTCCGCCGTTTCCAGCCTGCCAAGCGGCGTCTGCGCGATGTAGTCGGCGATCACCGCCTCCGGCGTCATGCCGCGCAGCTCCGCTTCCCAGGCAACCTCACGGTCCTGCATCGATGTCTTGACGAGGCCCGGGCAGATGGCGTTGACGCGGATGCCGTCACCGGCAAGCTCTTTCGCCAGCGCCTGCGTCCAGCCGAGCACCGCAAATTTGCTTGCCGAATAATGCGCGAGAAACGGCGCGCCCACCTTGGCGGCAAGCGAGGCCGTATTGACGATCACGCCTCTGCCATTGGCCTTGAAACGACAGCCTGCGATCTGGTTGGTCAGGAAGATGCCGCGCGTGTTGACGTCGAAATTGAAATCCCACTCCTCGTCGGTCAGTTCCAGCGCGGGCCGCATGGTCGAGACGCCGGCATTGGCGAACAGCATGTCAAAACCGCCGAGCCTTTCTTCCGCCTCCGCAAAGGCGTCCTCAACCGACCTGCGCTTGCGCACATCAATCGGAACGGCAACAGAACCGGTCTCGGCCGCGGTCTTCTCGGCTGCTTCGGGATTGATATCGCACAGAGCGACATCCACCTTCTGGCGCCTCAGCGCCTCGACAATGGCGCGGCCGATACCGGTGGCGCCGCCGGTGACGACGGCCTTGCGGCCTTCGAGCTCCGGAAAGATCGGGTGAGTCATTTTTCGTTCCCCTGCTTGTTTCGTTCGATCATATATCAACAAAAACATACACAACAAGAGAAAATAATGTTTGAATTTGTTCGATCCTGCTGCTACTCATGAAGATCAGAATGGATCGGCCCGTCGCAGCCAAAGCGGCGCTGGCCGGGATCGCGATCATCTCGAAAGGAGCCGTCTTGCAGGGTGGACAGGGAGAAAAGACCAAGGTTCTCGCGCAGGTGCGCCATGCGCGCATCCTCGATGTTCTCGCCGAATTCGGCGCGCTGTCGGTCTCCGATGTTGCCGGGCAACTCAATGTTTCCGAGATGACCATCCGCCGCGACCTTGCCGAACTGGAAAAGGAAGGCAAGCTTGCCCGCACCCATGGCGGCGCCGTGCGCTCCGAACAGGCGGCAGAGCCCGCGCCGGCCTCAGCCCTTCCCGGCGAACCGCCCTTCCAGCTCAGGACCGTCAAGAACGCGCTTGCAAAACAGGCGATCGCGGCGGAAGCCGAGGCGCTTTCCGCCGGCGCGCGCACGATAGCGCTCGATGTCGGCACCACGGCATTGCTGCTGGCCCGCCGGCTTCAGGACCGCCAGCACACCAAGATATTCACCAGTTCCGTGCGCAACGCCTTCTTCCTCGGCGAAGGACTTGCGGAAGTCTATCTTCCGGGCGGGCGCATGCGCGGCGACGAGATGTCGATCTCCGGACCTTCGGCGATCGCGGAATTCGAGGCCCTCTGGTTCGACATTGCCTTTATCGGCATTTCCGGACTGACCGAGCATGGCATCTACGACTACTCCTTCGATGATGCGGAGATGAAGCGCGTTTTCCTCAATCGCTCGACGCAGAAGGTGGTGCTCTGCGATGCCTCCAAATTTGCCTGCATGTCGCTCGTTCACGTTGCCGACCTGAAGCAGTTCGATGTGCTGATCACCGATGCCGAGCCGCCGGGCGATATCGCCAGGGCGCTGGCCAAAGCCGAAGTCGAGATCCGTATCGCCAGCCCTGCCCGCAGGATGGCCTCCTGACTGCAATCTGCCGGATTGCGCCGTACCGTTTTCTTCAATGGAGTACCTCAATGATTTTCGAGTTCTTCGGCGCCAAAAAGAAGGCGGTCATCGCCATGGCCCATATCGGCGCCCTGCCCGGCTCGCCGCAATATGACAAGGATGGCGGGCTCGACAGGCTGATCGCCGACGTACGCGCCGACATCGAGAAGCTGCAGGCCGGCGGCGTCGACGCGATCATGTTCGGCAACGAGAACGACCGCCCCTATGTCAGGAAAGCGCCCGTCGAGGGCATTGCCGCGATGACGGCCGTGGTGCAGGCGTTGAAACCCGAGATCAAGGTGCCCTTCGGCGTCAATTATCTCTGGGACCCGGAAGCGAGCGTGGCGATCGGCTCGGTGACGGGCGCGCGCTTCGTGCGCGAGATCTTCACCGGCGTCTTCGCCTCCGACATGGGCGTTTGGGCGCCCGATTGCGCCACGCCGGCAAGACTGCGCGCCAATCTCGGCGCCGGGGACATGAAGCTCCTCTTCAACATCAATGCCGAATTCGCCCATCCGCTCGACCAGCGGCCCATCGCGCTCAGGGCGAAAAGCGCCGTCTTCTCCTCCATGGCCGACGCCATTCTCGTGTCCGGCCCGATCACCGGCCAGCCGGCCAACCAGTCGGACCTGAAAACCGTCTGCGAGGCGATCGATGAAGTTCCGGTCTTTGCCAATACCGGGGTCAATATCGACAATGTCGCCGACGTCATGTCGGTGGCCGACGGCTGCATCATCGGCACGCATTTCAAGGTGGACGGCGATACCTGGAACCCGGTCGATCAGGACCGAGTCAGCCGGTTCATGGACAAGGTCGCAACGCTGCGCTGACCGCGCCCGGAGGCTTCCATGGTTTATGTGATCGGTCTCGATATCGGCACGACATCCACGATCGGCATCCTGATCGAACTGCCGGCCCGGGTCGTGGGACTGGCCAGCCGGCCCGTCACGCTTTCATCGCCGCATCACGGCTGGGCGGAGGAAGACCCCCTCCAGTGGTGGGAGAATGCGCAGGCGATTACCCGCGAGCTTCTGGCGATCGAGAGCACGGACCCCGCCAACGTCGGCGCTGTCGGCGTCACCGGCATGCTCCCTGCCGTCGTGCTTCTGGACGAGGCCGGCAGTCTGCTCCGCCCCTCCATCCAGCAGAGCGATGGCCGGTCGGGCCGCGAGGTCGAGGCCATGCGCAAGGAGCGCGACGAGGCCGCATTCATCAAGAAGGCCGGCAACGGCATCAACCAGCAGCTCGTCACCGCCAAGCTGCGTTGGCTCGAGAAGCACGAGCCGGAGGTCTTTTCGAGGATCGCCACGGTCTTCGGCTCCTATGATTTCGTCAATTTCAAGCTCACCGGCAAGCGCGCGGTGGAGCAGAACTGGGCGCTGGAAGCAGGCTTTGTCGATGTTTCGCGCGGCGAACTGGATGAAGACCTGATTGCCTGGGCACATCTTCCGGCAGGCGCCATCCCGCCGAAAATCGCCTCGCATGAGGTGCTGGGCGGATTGACCGAGGAAGCAGCGGCACTGACCGGCCTTCGCGCAGGCACGCCGGTTGTCGGCGGCGCGGCAGACATGGTGGCCTCGGCCTTCGGCGCGGGCGTGCAGGACGCCGGCGACGTGCTTCTGAAATTCGGCGGCGCCGTCGATATCCTGACGGCGACCGACAAGGCGCGCCCCGACCCGCGCCTCTTTCTCGACTATCACCTGATCCCGGGCCTCTACATGCCGAACGGGTGCATGTCGACCGGCGGTTCGGCGCTCAACTGGTTCATCGCCACCTTCGCCGGCCAGGAACGGCTTGCCGCCGAGGCCGAGGGCATTTCGGTCTACCGCTACCTCGACCGGCTGGCCGAAAACCGCCCCGCCGGCGCGGAGGGCGTGGTGATCCTGCCCTATCTCCTCGGCGAGAAGACGCCGATCCACGATCCCGACGCGCGCGGCGTGATCTCCGGCCTGACGCTCTCGCATGACATCGGCCATCTGTGGCGGGCGCTTCTGGAATCCTACGCCTATGCGCTCCGGCATCATATCGACGTGCTGAACGACATCGGCCTTGCGACCACCCGTTTTCTGGTCTCCGACGGCGGCGCGCAAAGCACGGTCTGGATGCAGACCGTCGCCGATGTGTTGCAGCGGCCGGTGCATTGCCTCACCGGCCATCCGGGTTCCTGCCTCGGCGTTGCCTGGACGGCGGCGATGGGGGCGGGGCTTGCGGATGACTGGGCGGGCGTTTCGGCCTTTGTCGGCCGGGGCCCGACGATTGCGCCTTCCGCCGCAAACAAGGCGGTCTATGATGACGCCTATGCCCGCTTCCGCGGGCTCTATCGGCCGCAGTCGTGACGGCAGGGCGGAGACATTCTTCCCCCGTGCCGAGGATAAGATTCCGACGGGCGAAATCGATCAGACTCTGCACGTGGTTTGCGACCGAAGACCGCGTCGCCTCTAGGTCATTGCTTTCGAACGCCTCGATGATTTCCAGATGCTCGGCCGAATCCGGCCGGAGCCGGTCCTTCAGCTGATCGTTTTCGAACAGCCGCGTCGTCGCCCGCAATTTGTGCAGGACCTTGGCCATGACGGCGTTGCCGCAGTAATCGATGACCATGTTGTGCAGATTGTCGTCGGAGAACCAGTGCTCGTCTGTATGATAGCTGCTCGCCTCGAGAAGCCCCTGGGTCTCGCGACGCACCGCGATCAGCCTTGCGCGCGGGATCGCCGGTACGGCCAGCACGGCGGCCTCCGGCTCGATCAGCAGGCGCAGCCTGAGGCTCTGGAGATATTCGCCGATATCGACACACCGAACCACGTAATTGCGGCCGTTGCCTTTCAGCACAAGCCCCTCGCCCTCCGGCCGCCGAAGCGCTTCACGAAGCGGCGTGCGCGAGATGCCGAGCGCCTCGGCAAGCTTCGCCTCGATGATGACGGAACCGCCGCGCAGCCGCCGGCGGCGGATCATGTCGAGCGTCAACTCAATCGACTACAAGAGATAAGGCAGAGTCGAAAAACCAGAACAAGAAAGCGCAGCCTCGACGTTCGCGCCAGAATGCAACCAACCAATCCCGGAAAGAAAACCATGAATAAAATCATGATCTTGGGACGAGGTAATGGCGGACAGAGAGGGATTCGAACCCTCGATACGGTTGCCCGTATACACGCGTTCCAGGCGTGCGCCTTCGACCACTCGGCCACCTGTCCGTCTGGCACCCGCCTCGGCTGAACCGATGGGTGGGACCGGCGCGATATATACCGATGCCGTGGCGATGATCAACCCGATTCTGACAGATTTTTGAATTGTTTCCAAAGAGGCGCAAGGCATCGACGCAAAGTGCCGCAGGCATGGCGGCAGGGCTGAAGGGCGCCGGGCGCGGCGAGAAAGGGCAGGCTGCGACCGGTCTGTCGCAAAGCCGTCTTGTTGCGGCGCGTTTCGTTTCTTATCTGAAGACCAAGATCCGTCGCCTGCCAGGCTTCGGTTGCTCTTATGGCGGGGAACCGGACGTTCGGTTTATCCGTTCCACCGGATCGGCGCAGAAAGCGCGTTTTCGCTGAAATGCCCTTTCGCTCCGTCCTTTTGTTGTTTGACGCATGTTCGCCAGGACCGGGGAGTGCCGCCTGTCGGCGAGATGTTCCAGGGAGACCCTCATGTTTCTTTCCGCCTTCAACAGGGAAAAAACCGTCATGCCGACGCCGGAAACCGCGCTGGCCGGCCGGCCGGACCCCATCCCGACCGCAGAACGCCATTTCGTCAACGGCCGTCCGCTTTCACCGCCTTTTCCGGCCGGCCTGAAGGAAGTGCAGTTCGGCATGGGATGCTTCTGGGGGGCCGAGCGCCTCTTGTGGCAGACGCCGGGCGTCTACGTCACCGTGGCAGGCTATGCAGGCGGACTTACGCCAAACCCGACTTACGAGGAGACCTGCACCGGGCTGACCGGCCATGCCGAGGTTGTGCGCGTCATCTATGATCCCGCCGAAGTCAGCCTCGAAAACCTTCTCATGCTGTTCTTCGAAGCCCATGACCCGACACAGGGCATGCGCCAGGGCAATGATATCGGCACCACCTACCGCTCGGCCATCTATCTCGAAAATGCAGACGAGCTTGAGCTTGCCAGGTCCGTGCGCGACCGCTTCCAGCGGGCACTGGAAACGAATGGCCGCAATGACCGCATCACTACCGAAATTGCGGAAGCCGGGGCCTTCTACCCGGCGGAAGACTATCACCAGCAATATCTCGCCAAGAACCCGGCCGGCTATTGCGGCCTGAAGGGCACCGGCGTCTCCTGCCCGGTCGGCTGAGACGAACCGGCGAGAAAATGCCGATGCCAAGGGAGCGCCGCCGCGCTCCCTTTCGTTTTTTCGACAGCGCCTGCGCTGCTCTCCACCGTCATGCTCGGGCTGTCCCGGCCTTCTGGGCACGTCTCAACGCGACGAACGCCCCGGACGTAGAATATTTTAAATACAATACGTTACGAAACGCAGATGCTGCCTGTGCGGAATGTGCATGCCATTTTTGCCCAAGGGGTAAATTTTGTGATGAAATTTTGTCGAAGCCGTGCAACGATATGGTTCAATCCGGCCGGTGGCGGCCGGTCGTGTTTCAGGAGGGGGCATCGCGCCTGCCGCCGAACAGGGTCCATGAGCACACTCACAGGGAACAGAGCTGCGTTATGAAAAAAACTATCCTGAGCCTTATCGCCCTTGCCGCGATGTCAACGACCGCGCTGGCGGATTTCAAGCCCGCGCTTGTCTACGGCACGGGCGGCAAATTCGACAAATCCTTCAACGAGTCGGCCTATAACGGCGCCGAAAAGTTCAAGGCCGACACCGGCGTCGAATATCGCGACTTCGAACCGACCGGCGACGCCCAGGGCGAGCAGGCGATCCTCAACTTCGCCTCCATGGGCTTCAACCCCGTCGTCGCCCTTTCCTTTGCCTGGAAATCCGCCGTCGAGAAGATCGCCCCGCAGTTCCCCGACACCGAGTTCTACATCGTGGATGACGTGATCGATGCGCCGAACGTCCAGTCCGTGGTCTTCAAGGAAGAACAGGGGTCCTATCTCGTCGGCCTTCTGGCGGCGATGAAATCGGAAACCGGCGCGGTCGGCTTCGTCGGCGGCATGGATATTCCGCTGATCCACAAATTCGGCTGCGGCTACGCCCAGGGCGCCAAGGCCGCAAACGGCGACGTCACCATCCTGCGCAATTTCGTCGGCACCACCGGCGCCGCCTGGAACGACCCGGTCACGGCTGGCGAACTGACCAAGAACCAGATGGACCAGGGCGCCGACGTGATCTATGCGGCGGCCGGCGCCTCCGGCCTCGGCGTGCTGCAGGCTGCGGCCGATGCCGAGGAATATTCGATCGGCGTCGACAGCAACCAGAATTACGTCCATCCGGGCTCCGTCCTGACCTCGATGGTCAAGCGCGTCGACAACGCCGTCTATGACGCCTTCAAGGCCAGCCAGGACGGCAACTTCGAGGCCGGCATCAACTCGCTCGGCGTTGCCGACAACGGCGTCGGCTGGGCCTATGACGAGTACAACAAGCCGCTGATCACCGAAGAGATGCTCGCCGCCGTCGAAAAGGCGAAGGAAGGCATCGTTTCGGGCGAGATCGAGGTGCATGACTACTCGGTCGACAACACCTGCCCCTACTGATCCCTTGCAGCGTCGCACGGGCGCAACGCGTTTGCGTCCGTGCGGATGAAGGTCCTTTGTTGCCTGCCCTGGGCAGAGCCTCCTCCGGCGCCATGAATGGCGCGCGATCCTCGTTTGGGAGTTGAAAAGCTTTTGAGCACACCGCCCGCAATCGAACTTATCGGTATAGACAAGAGCTTCGGGCCCGTTCACGCCAACAAGAATATCAATCTGAAGGTCGAAAAGGGCTCCATCCACGGCATTATCGGTGAAAACGGGGCCGGAAAATCGACCCTGATGTCGATCCTCTACGGTTTCTACCAGGCCGATCGCGGCGAGGTTCGCGTTAACGGCAAGCCGCTTGAAATCGCCGATAGCGACGACGCCATTGCCGCCGGCATCGGCATGGTCCATCAGCATTTCATGCTGGTGGAGGACTTTACCGTGCTGGAGAATGTCATGCTCGGCGCCGAGGGCGGCTCGCTCCTCAACCAGGGCGAAAGCAAGGCGCGCAAGGAACTGAAGCGGCTGGAAAGCGAGTACGGCCTCGAGGTCGATCCCGACGCGGTCATCGAACAGCTTCCCGTGGGCCTGCAGCAGCGCGTCGAAATCCTCAAGGCCATGTTCCGCGGGGCGGAGATCCTGATCCTCGACGAACCGACCGGCGTGTTGACGCCGGCGGAAGCCGACCACCTGTTCCGCATTCTCGGCATGCTCCGCGACCAGGGCCATACGATCATCCTCATCACCCACAAGCTGCGCGAGATCATGGCGATCACCGACGAGGTTTCCGTCATGCGCCGCGGCGAGATGGTCGCCACCCGCAAGACCGCCGAGACGACGGTGGAGGAACTGGCCGAACTCATGGTCGGCCGCCGCGTGCTGCTGCGCGTGGAAAAGGGCGAGCCGAACCCGGGCGAGGTCGCCCTTTCGGTGCGCAATCTGACCGTCCACGACAATCGCGGCGTGCCGATGGTCAAGAACGTCTCCTTCGATGTGCGCGCCGGCGAGATCGTCGGCATTGCCGGCGTGGCCGGAAACGGCCAGTCGGAGCTTCTGGAAGCGCTTTCCGGAATCCGCAAGCCGCATTCCGGCGAGATCTACGTGCACGGCAAGAAGATCGTCCATGCCAATCCCGCCACATACCGGAGGATCGGCGTCGCCCATATCCCCGAAGACCGGCACCATATGGGCCTGATCCTGCCGTTCGAGGAACGCGAGAACAGCATTCTCGGCTATCACCAGCTTGAGAAATACGGTCGCGGCGGCGTGCTGAACCGCCAGGCAATCCTCGATGACGCGCGCGAGAAGATCGAGAAATACGATATCCGCCCGCCGAATCCGCTTCTGAAAACCGCCAACTTCTCCGGCGGCAACCAGCAGAAGATCGTGGTCGCCCGGGAGATCGAACGCGATCCCGACATCCTGCTTGTCGGCCAGCCGACGCGCGGCGTGGATATCGGCGCGATCGAATTCATTCACCGGCGCATCATCGACATGCGCGACAGCGGCAAGGCCGTGCTTCTGGTCTCCGTCGAACTCGACGAGATCCGCGCCCTTGCCGACCGCATCCTGGTAATGTTCGCGGGCGAAAATGTCGGCGAGGCAAAGCCGGATGCAGGCGAACAGCAACTCGGCCTGATGATGGCCGGCATAGCGTCTTGAGGTCGAAATGAGCGCTGCCAACACGCCCCTGCCCGGCTGGGTCACTTTCGTCTTGATGCCGCTCTTGAACCTCGTCACCGCCCTCGTCATTTCCGGACTGGTGATCTGGCTGATCGGACAGAACCCCTTCGAGGCACTGGGTTACCTCCTCAACGGCGCGCTCGGCAACGGCATGGGCGTCGGCTTCACGCTCTATTATGCGACCAACTTCATCTTCACCGGGCTTTCCGTGGCGATGGCCTATCATGCCGGTCTCTTCAATATCGGCTCGGAAGGCCAGGCCTATGTCGGCGGGCTCGGCTGCGCGCTGGTTGCGCTGGCGCTCGACCAGTATGTGCCGTGGTATGTAACGATGCCGTTCGCCATTCTGGGCGCCGGCATATTCGGCGCCGCATGGGCCTTCATCCCCGCATGGCTGCAGGCCAGGCGCGGCAGCCATATCGTCATCACAACGATCATGTTCAATTTCATCGGCGCAGCGCTGATGGTCTATCTTCTGGTGCATGTGCTGAAGCCCGCGGGCGCCATGTCGCCGGAAACACGCGGCTTTGGTCCCGGCGGCCAGCTGCCGGATCTCGACTGGCTGATGGCGATGTTCGGTTCCAGGCTCGGCCCCGCGCCGCTCAACGTTTCCTTCATCATCAGCCTTGTCATGTGCGCTGCCGTCTGGTTCCTGATCTGGCGCACCAAGTTCGGCTATTCCGTGCGCGCGCTCGGCATGAGCAAGTCGGCGGCCACCTATGCCGGCATTCCCTATGCCCGCACGGTGATCGTCACCATGCTCCTTTCGGGCGGCCTTGCGGGCATGATGGCGCTCAACGTGGTGATGGGGTCCGCCGACCGGCTGCAGGTGGAATTCGTGGGCGGCGCCGGCTTCGTCGGCATCGCCGTTTCGCTGATGGGTCGCAACCATCCGCTCGGCATCCTACTGGCGGCCGTCCTGTTCGGCATTCTCTATCAGGGCGGCGCGCAGCTTTCCTTCATGATGCCGCAGATCACCCGCGACATGATCGTGATGATCCAGGGTCT
>NZ_CFHTCS010000041.1:0-18687 GCF_984369615.1 Martelella sp.
CGGACCATCAGCTTCGCCGAGCGCACGGGCCATTGCCGTTCCCGCTCCATCTGCTCCAGGCCTTTTTCAAAACAGACGAAATCGAGCAGAACGTCGGCCAGCTCCGGACCGACGGAGAGGAGCGCGCGGCCGACGCGCCGGCGCGCGTCAAGGGCGCTGTCGGACAGTCCGGCGGCGTCAGAGCGCATTGCGCGCGCCCGGCTTTCCAGCCGCGGCTGAAGCGAGGCCGTGATCCTGGGCTGCATCTGCGCCCGGTTGAAATCCGAAAACAGGCGCTCGCCCGCGTCATGGGCGTCCTGCGGCAGAAACCGGCCGCCATCGCGCCCCTTCAGGCGGGCCAGCATCTCAAGAGGCGTCTTCTCGCCCGTCCGCGCGCCCGTCATCGCCGCCGCCCTCCCCTCATGCATTTTCCCGCACTCCCGCCGCAACGACGACGGAATAGGCAAGCCGTTCCACCGAGGCGATGAATTCGTCGAAGGCGCGGTCGTCCCGCCGGTCCTCGATCACCCGACAGGAATAGGCAACCGTCGTCCGGTCCCGGCCGAAAGCCGCCCCGATCTCGCTCAGCGACAATTGCAGCGTGACGTGGCAGACATACATGGCGATCTGCCGGAAATGGGAGACCGACCGGCGACGGTCCGCCTTGAGCGAGACGCGATCGCCGGCGACCTGCGCCATCTCCCTGGTGATCAGGAGAACAATGCGGCACGCGGTGCGAATATCCGCCATCTGGCCGGCGCGTTCGAATGACCACGCCCCGGCGACCTGGTGGACAAAGGCCTGATGGAAGGGCGCTGTGGATTCTGCTTTGTACTCGTTCATGTCATCTCCCGGCTAAAATAGGATTATATTCTTGCACCTGTCGGCACGACGGGGACGGAAGGCGGGTTTCTGTGCAGTCGCCCAACTGTTTTTATTGCTGAATTTTGGCCAATCTTAGGACTTTTTTCCTACTTTGATCAACCGGGTCCTTTTACGGGAGCGAAGATGAACATACACTTAATGCGTGCATTGCGGATAACCCGGCGCAGGAATCTGACAGCGCTTGCATAAAAAAAAATGCCAGCGCGCATTCGCGGCTGGCATCAAGATATAAATCTCCTGCGGGACCCGGAGCGCTTGCGGGACTCCGATCCGGAGCGGCGGCTCAGCGCTTGCGGCGCTGGCCGAGCCCCATCTCCTTTGCAAGCCGCGAGCGGGCCTCGGCATAGGAGGGCGCGACCATCGGATAGTCGACCGGCAGGTCCCATTTCTCGCGATAGGCGTCGGGCGTCAGGTCGTGATGGGTCATCAGGTGGCGCTTCAGCGACTTGAAGGTTCCGCCGCATTCGAGGCAGACGAGATGATCGCCGCTGATCGACTTGCGCACGGAAACCGCCGGTTTCTGCTTTTCGGCAGCCGGGGCGCTTTCCTGCGGACGGGCCGTATTGCTCAGCGCGGCGTGCACTTCGCGGATCAGACCCGGCAGATCCGTGGTCTGGACCACATGATTGCTGACATAGGCCGCGACAATATCGGCCGTCAGTTCGACGAGGTTCTGGGTATCCTGTTCGACCGCAGCTTCCGTCATTCTTCACTCCTATACTTTTCTGTTCGTCTTCGACCCCACCGCCAACGTTCCCGCCAGGAGCCTAAACGACGACAATGTCCGGACAGATATTCCGAACCGTCGGCGATTGCTTCGAAGCGTGGGGTACGTTTAGCTTCGGGAGAACGGCCGTCTACCGAACAAGGCCGCGCCCGCATCGACGTAGAGACAGTTTTGTTTTCTATTCCAGCAAGAGCTTTCTGTTCATGCTCACAGCAGCAAATACCACCCTACACAGAAAAGTAAAGTTACATTGATTAAAAAATAATGCCGATTATGAAAAGTTATAGGAACTTTGATTGAGCCCCGCGCACTTTTTCTTATACTTGGCGAGCAGTCAGGCAAGATTACCGCGCAACTAAACCTCTTCACTACTCTGGAGCTCATCCTGAACGGTTTTTTCATGCAGCGGATAGCCCACCTCATGCGCGGCGCGGGCGAGGAGATGCGCCGAAATCGGCGCCGTCAGCACGAAAAAGGCGATGCCGGCGAAGGCCCGGACGAAAGTCGCGATCTCGCCGGAATGAAAACCGATGGCCAGAAAGATCAGGCCGGAGCCGACCGTGCCCGCCTTCGAGGCCGCATGCATGCGCGTGTAGAGGTCGGGAAGACGCAGAATGCCGATGGCCGCCGTCAGCGTGAACAGCGCGCCGGCCAGCATCAGGAACGAGACGAACAGGGCGACAACATAGTCCATACGGCTTATTCCTTCTTCGTTTCGTCGGCGGAGACGACCGGGACGTCCTCCCCGCTGCTTCCCGAATCATAGGCCATCGGGTGCGGCTTGACCTGAAACCCGGTTTCGGTCTCGTCGCGCATGGCGCTCGAGCGGATGAAGCGGGCAAAGGCCACCGTTGCCAGAAAACCCACGAGGCCGAGGGCAATGGCGATATCGATGTAGAGCGTGAAGCCGGAACGAATGGCTATGACGACGATAAAGCCAATGGCGACCGCCACGAGCATGTCGAGCGACAGAACGCGGTCCGGCAGGGTCGGGCCCCTCACCACCCTCACGGCGGTCAGGATAAGCGCCAGCGAGAGGATGCCGATCGAGATGTCGGCGGCGGCTGAAACGATCATATCAGGCGTCATCAGGCGAAGGCCTCCCTGATCTTCTTCTCGAAACCGTTGGCGATGTCGCGGCGAATGCCGTCGGGATCGGAACAGTCGATGGCATGGATGAAGAGATATTTCCTGTCGTCGGAAACATCGACGGTCAGCGTGCCGGGCGTCAGCGTGATCATGTTGGCGAGAAGCACGATCTCGAAATCCTTCTCGAGCGAGAGTTCGAAGCGCAGGATGCCCGGCTTCACCTCCATGCGCGGCGAGCAGACGAGTCTTGCGACCGACCAGGCCGACTTCATCAGGTCATAGAGGAACACCAGGAACAGCGCGGTGACGCGCCTTGCCCGCGAGAAATAGCCCGTTCCGCCGAGCTGGTGGCGAACGAGGCCGACGGAGATGGCGCCGATGACGAAACCGAAGACGAGGTTGTGCAGCGAGGCGCTGCCGGTGACGGCAACCCAGACAATGGCCAGAACAAGGTTCAAGAGCAGCATGGATGACATCTAGGACGCTCCCCCGGGAAAGACCGACATGAAATAGGCCTCGGGCGCAAGAAGCCCCTCGACGGCGCGCGTGGCGATCGCAAGCAGCGGCTCGGGATAGACGCCGAAGGCCACGACGAGGGCCATCAGCCCCACCACCGGCAGGCTTTCCGACAGCGTCAAGCGGACCCTGGCCGCGGGCGCCGCGGCGGCGGGTCGCCAATAGGCCAGAAGAAAGACCCGCCCCAGCGCGATCGTGGTGCAGAAGCCGGCGAAAAGAATGGCGAAGGCCAGCCACCACTGTCCGTCGCCGAGCGTCGCCCGGACCAGCAGCGCCTTTGGCCAGAAGCCGGAGAACGGCGGCAGGCCCGCGGCGGCGAAAAAGGCGGCAAGGCTTAAGCCCGCAAAGGCCGGATTGCTGCGGTAAAGCCCGCCGATCGCGTTCAGCGAAAATCCGCCCGCAAGCTTTCCGGCAAGACCGACGATGAAATAGAGCGCCGTCATCAGGATCATCGAATGGAGCGCATAGACGAGCGCGCCCTCAAGCCCCGAAACCCCGCCGACGGCCACGCCGGCAAAGACATTGCCGATGCCGATGATCACCACATAGCCGACCATGCGGCGGATATCGTGCTGGGCGATCGCGCCGAGCCCGGCGAGCGCCATGGTGAGAAAGGCGCTGAGCGAGACGAGCGCGCCGAGCCGCTCGAGGTCGGCCGGCAGGATCATCACCATCACCCGCAGGAGGGCATAGACGCCGACCTTGGTCAGAAGTCCGCCGAAAAGGCCGGAGACCACCGTGCGCGGCGTATGGTAGGAAGCGGGCAGCCAGAAATTGACCGGGAACGCCGCCGCCTTCATGCCGAAGGCCAGCACGAAAAGCGCGCCGATCGTCGCCGTCGGCAGCATCGGCGCAGCCCGCGCCCGCATGGCGATATCGGCCATGTTGAGCGTGCCGAACACGGCGTAGGTATAGGCGACCGCGATCAGGAACAGCGTCGTGCCGATCAGGTTCAGAACCGCATATTTCATCGCCCCGTCAAGCTGTTCGTGGGAGGAACCCAGAATCAGCAGGCCGAAGGAGGAAATCAGCAGGACCTCGAACCAGACATAGAGGTTGAAGATGTCCCCGGTCAGGAACGCGCCGGAGACGCCGGCCATCAGCAGCAGCAGAAAGGGATAAAAGCCGTAGCGCCTGCCGCTCGCGCGAATATCGCCGAGCGCGAAGATCGCGCCGGCGAGCCCGGCAATGCCTGCGGCAAGGGCAAAAAGGGCGCCCAGAAGGTCGGCGGAAAAGGCAATGCCGAACGGCGGCAGCCAGCGGCCGGCGACCATGGTGATCGGCCCCTGGGTCGAGACGCTGAAGACCAGAAGGCAGTCCACGACCACGAGAAGGACAAGGGCGGGGATGGCGATGATCGGATGCCAGACGGTGTGCTTGCGGATGAGCATCAGAAAGGCGCCGACGGTAATGCAGATCGCAACCGGCAGGATGACGAGCCAGTCCGTCAGCGTTGACGGTTCCATGGTCAGCGCAAGCGACAGATCGACGGAATGGGCGGAGGACGAAGCGGCCATGAGCGTGTTTTTCTAAATCCTTGTTCAGTAGCCGAGCGGCGGCATGGGCTGGTCCTTGGGTTCGGCAGCCCGCATGTCGTCGGTGTCATCGGTGTTGAGGTCCTGATAGGCGCGGTAGGTGAGGACCAGCAGGAAGGCGAAGAACGAAAACGAGATCACGATCGCCGTCAGGATCAGCGCCTGCGGCAGCGGATTGGCCGTGCCGGCAGGCAGCGTGTCCATGGTCTTCGGAATGATCGGCGGCACCAGGCCGGAGATCCGTCCGGCGGTGAAGATCAGCAGGTTGACCGCATTGCCGAGAATGGCGATGCCAAGCATGATCCGGACGCTGTGGCGCGACAGCATCAGATAGATCGCGGCGGCGAAGAACAGGCCGACAAGACAGGAAAGCACGAATTCCATCAGGCGTGGTCCTTTTCTTCAAGCGCCAGGAAGATCGAGGAAATCGATCCGAAGACCACCAGATAGACGCCGATGTCGAAGGTCGTGACCGTGGAGATCGGCACCTCGACGCCGAAGATCACCGGATAGATCCAGTGCGCCGTCATAAACGGCACCTGGGCGAAGATCGAGATGAAGCCCGACAGCGTCGAGAGCAGCAAACCGGCGCCGGCAATCGACATCGGATGGAAATGGATCGCCCGGCGCACCGCCGAGACCCCCGACGCGATGCCGAAGATCGCGATCGCGGAGGCCGCGATCAGCCCGCCGATGAAGCCGCCGCCCGGCGCGTTGTGGCCGCGCAGAAGAACGAAGATCGAAAACAGCATCATCAGCGCCGAGAGGAACGGCGCGGCGGTGCGAAAGATCAGCGTGTTCATTGTGCCTTCTCCTGTTTGGCGACGGGGGTGGCCTTTGCCCGGTCGGACCGCACGCGGATCAGCGCCAGAATGGCAAGGCCGGTGATCATCACCACGGCGATCTCGCCCAGCGTATCCGTTCCGCGGAAGTCGACGATGATGACGTTGACGACGTTCTGGCCGTGGGCGATCATCTTCGAATAGGCATTGAAGAATGCCGTCAGGCTGTCGTTGAACGGCACCTGGGTGACGCGCATCAAAAGCAGGGCGAAGCCGAGCCCGCAAAGGCATGCCACCGCGCCGTCGAAGACCTTCTGTCCGAACGCGCGATGGTCCGAGGGCGCAAGGTTCAAACGCGTCATCACCAGGGTCAGGATCACGACCGAAAGCGTTTCGACCATGAACTGCGTGAAGGAGAGGTCCGGCGCGCCGAGCAGCAGGAACAGCACCGCGACGGAAAAGCCCTGGATGCCGAGCGTGACGATCGCCGTCAGCCGGTTGTGGGCGTTGATCACCGCCAGCAGCCCGCCGACGGCAAGGGCGATGATCACCCAGTGGCCCAGCAGGAAGCCTTCCGGCAGGCCGGGCCATTGCGGCAACTCGCCGAAGGAAAAGAGCGACACCAGCAGCACAGCGGCAATGATGCAGAAGGTCGCGGTGATGTAGAACTCCAGCCGGCCGGGCTGCACGGTCTGGGTAACCCTGAACGACAGGCGCACGATGCCGCGCATGAAACCGTCGAACCAGGCATCCGGTCCGGGACCGAGGCGGGCAAACATGGCGGCCATGGCCGCGCGCGCCTGCGAAAGACGCCAGTAGACGAAAAGCGCGATGATCACGGTCAGCACCGACAAAGCGAGCGGCAGGCCGATATGCGGGATCAGCGACAGGTGGATCTCGACCTCTTTTCCGGCAACGGCCGAGGCCATCGGGCCGGAGAAATGACTGTTGAAGAAATGGGCGAAGACGGCCGCGAGAAAGGCGGCGGCGCCGAGCACGATCGGCCCGAGCCACATCAGCGCCGGCCCTTCATGCGCATGCCTGGGCGTCTCGGTCTTTTCGCCGATGAAGGGCTTCAGCCCGACGCCGAAGCCGACGGCGAACATCAGCGCATTGCCAAGGATCGCGATCAGCAGGAAGACCGTCGCATAAAGACTGCCGGCGGCCAGCGCCTCGTAGATCCCCTCCTTGGCCAGGAAGCCGACGAAGGGCGGCAGGCCGCCCATGGAGATCGCCCCGGCAAGACCGGCGGCAAAGGTGATCGGCATCGCCTTCGCCAGACCGCCGAGTTTCGTCAGGTCGCGGGTTCCGGTCTCGTGGTCGATCAGGCCCGCGACCATGAACAGCCCGCCCTTGAACAGCGAATGGGCGATCAGATAGAGCACCGCGCCTTCCGCAGCGTGCGGAATGTCCATGCCCGTCATCATCACCATCAGGCCGAGCGAGGAGACGGTGGTATAGGCGAGCATCAGCTTCAGGTCGGTCTGGCGGATGGCGAGCAGCGTGCCGACGATCAGCGTTGCCGCGCCGAAGACCGGCAGAACGATGGTCCACAGCGCCGTATCGCCCATCACCGGATTGAGCCGCATCAGAAGATAGACGCCGGCCTTCACCATGGTGGCCGAATGCAGATAGGCGGAAACCGGCGTCGGCGCCTCCATGGCGTTCGGCAGCCAGAAATGGAACGGAAACTGCGCCGATTTGGTAAAGGCGCCGCCAAGCACCAGAATGAAGGCGGCAAGATAGAGCGGGCTGTCGCGCAGCACATTGCCGGTCTCAAACAGCGCCGAAAGCGAGGAAGCCCCCGTGATGTGCTGGATCAGCAGCACGCCGGCCAGAAGCAGGAGACCGCCGCCGCCGGTCACCACCAGCGCCTGGATCGCGGCGCGGCGCGAGGCTTCCTTCTCGTTGTCGAAACCGATCAGCAGGAAGGAGGTGATCGAGGTCAGTTCCCAGAAGACGAACAGCATCAGCAGGCCGTCGGAGATGACCACGCCCAGCATCGATCCCATGAACAGGAACATGAAGGACACGAACCGCGCCTGCTGGGCATGGCCCTTCATGTAGCCGCCGGCGTAGAGAATGATCATCGTGCCGATGCCGGTGATCAGGATCGCGAAGGTCAGCGAAAGGCCGTCGAGCAGGAAGGAGAAACGCAGACCGAGGCTCGGCACCCAGTCATAGCCGCCGGTCAGCACCGCGCCTTCGCCGATCCTCGGCACGAGGCGGATGAACTGGATCAGCGAGAACAGCGGGACAAGGGCAAGAAGCCACGGCGCACTCGACTTGAAGATACGGTAGAGTATCGGAGAAAGAACCGCGCCCAGAAAAGGCAAGCACAAGGCCAAAAGAACAAGAGCCGTTTCACTGGCGGTCATGGCGTCTCCAAAAAACTGACAATATACAAGCCGGACGGGTAAATAGTACAGACAACAGACGTGTTACGACAAGAAAAGCACCGGCTCAAGAGCGATCGGTGCCTTTTCGCATCCGCGAGATAAGACGCCGGGACATTGACCGCGTGCGCCGCGCCAAACGGATGCAAGCCATTGCTTTTCCTCGCCCGGAAACCCAAGTAAGACAGCGGGCAATCCCATTAAACGGTAAAACAATCCGGAGCGCGACGTTGACCCAGAGCAATAAACAGAAAAAAACGCTGTCCGATTCACAATGGCGTGAAGAACTGACCCCGGAACAGTACCATATCCTGCGCGAGCACGGCACCGAGCGGCCCTTCACCGGCCCGTACTGGAACAGTTTCGAATCAGGTACCTACTATTGCGCCGGCTGTGAAACCGCGCTGTTCCGCTCGGACACCAAGTTTGACGCCGGCTGCGGCTGGCCGAGCTTTTTCGAGCCGGTCGCGCCCGGCGTCGTCACCGAATTGCGCGACGATTCCCACGGCATGGTGCGCACCGAAATCCGCTGCGCCAATTGCGGCGGCCATCTCGGCCACGTCTTTCCCGACGGCCCGCCCCCGACCGGCCTGCGCTACTGCATGAACGGCCATGCCATGCATTTCGTCCCGGACGAAGACTGAGGGCCGCACGTGCCGTCGGCCGTTCGCGGCCGGGCGCATGTGGCCTGGCGCGCGGCGCAGTCGCGGCGCGTCAGGAGCGCGCGTTCCCGCGAGAGCGAAAAAGAAAGCGCTAACATGAAGAGCGGCCGGCTGATTGCCGCGGGCACGAGGAATCCCGTCGCCAATCAGCCGACCGACCCCACGAGACCAGGAGATGCGGCGGACCTGAGCATCATGGGGCAACTGCCAAAGGCAGTTTCATCAATTTTGTACGCTCTGAAATAATAATCAACCGATTTTCGATGTTTTCGCCCGAAACCGGCGCTTTCATGGTTAACGGCCAAGCATTTATCCGGGATTTACCGGATGGTCAAAAAACGGTCGCTCGGTTGCGATAGCCCGAGACGCGCTGCGCCGCAGCACCTGCGGGCGAGAACCGCCAAGACGATCAGACGGCGGATCTCTTCAAAATGACTTTGCCCTGCTTCAGCTTACTTCCGTCAGCGCGGTGCGGATGGCCAGCGCCGGATTAACGGCGGGCTGGTAGGCGTCCTGCACGCCCTCCCCCAGAAGCCTGGCGAGATTGGCATCGAGACGCTGGCGCAGCGCCGCGATCGCCTGTTCGGCGTCGTCGCGGCGACGGTCGGGGTAGAGAATGGCGAAGAGCCCGTCTTCCACGCGGCTTGCCGCATCCCGCCCGCTCAGGTGATAGCGGATCAGCGCGGCAACCGCTTCCGCCCGCGCGCCGCTCGCGTCCTCAGGCACCCGCACCACGCCCATATAAAGCGGCGCGCCGGCAGTGGACGCCTCCCGCTTCAGCGCATTGAGCGTCGTTGCGAAACGCTCCGGCGCCAGAAGCCCGGTATCGCTCTCGACCGTTTCCGGCGCCTCGGAAAGATCATCGATCGCCGTGCCGAGCGCCTCGACAAAGCGCTTGCGGCGCAGATGCAGAAGCGCCCGCAGGATCAGCTCGCCGGTCTCGCCCGGCCATGCCATGCAGTCATCGGCGCTGCGCGCGGCGTCGCCGGAAATGTCGGCGAGCCCGCCCGGTTCGCTGAGCGCGAACAGGGGCACGAAACGCATGCCCGGCACACAGCGGAGCTGGCCGCAGATCCTGAGGCCGTCGGCGAGCACAGGCCCGCCATGGACAAGCACGAGGTCGAAGCTCTGGCTGGAAGCCAGGTAGAGCGCCTCCCGCAGATTGCCGGTGGCAACCGTGGTCGTCAGCGAAAGCATGCTCTTCAGAAGGTCCCGGCGCATGGCCGGATCCTCGGCAACGATCAGCACCCGCACCGTCTCGTCCGGCACGGCGGCGGCGCGCGGGGCGGAGGGCCAGGCCTCGGCAAAGGCGCCCGCCTCGCTCTGCAATGTCCGGAACCGCAAAAGAGCGGAAATGCGCGCGGCCGCCGTTGCCAGATTGTGTTCAAGCCCGATCACGTCATCGGCGCCGGCGCGCAGCGCGGCGAGCCTGAGCGTGGCGTCCGCCCGCTCCGGCGTCACGAGGGCGACGGGCGCGCTGACGCCCGAATCATGTTCCTTGAGGATGCCGCAGCAAGCCAGCGCCGGCCCCGGCGCATCGTCATCGACGGCCACCAGGATGAGGCTTGCGGCGTTGACCGCCGCCATGGTGCTCTCGCTGTCGGAGAAGTCGGCCTGGAAGAACCCGACCGACCAGCCGCTCAGCATCGCCGTGAGCGTCTGGGCCACGGCGCCCTCACCGCCGATCAGGACAATGCTTTCATGCGTCGCGCGTCTCAACGTCGTCCCCTCAGGCATCACCCAGATAGGTCTTCACGGTCTTGATAAAGTTCGGCACGGAGACCGGCTTCGAAAGATAGGCGTCAAAACCCGCGCCGCGAATGCGCTCCTCGTCGCCGCGCATGGCGAAGGCCGTGACCGCGACGATCGGGATCTTCGCGAGTTCGCGGTCGGCTTTCATCTCCCGGGCAATGTCGAGACCCGATTGTTCCGGCAATTGAATATCCATCAGTATCAGTCCGGGCCTGAACAGGCGGGCGAGCGCCACCGCGTCCGTCCCTGTCCGGCTTTCCACCACTTCATAGCCCTGCGCCTCGACGAGATCACGAAACAGCTTCATATTCAAATCATTGTCTTCGACGATCAGAACCTGTTTTGCCATTCGCGCTATCCCCTTGCACCGGCCCCTGTACCGGCTTGCAACGCGCCGGCAAGAAGCTAGAATCACGTCCGTGCCCGTATCAGCGCATCAGATGCCGAGTTTAGGACGATTTGGTTAAGAAACGGAAATCCGCTTGCAACATTTTCAAGAAGAGCCGGAAAATTCGGCGTCGGAACAAGACCTCGCCATCGCCATTCTGGTCTGGCTCTCCCGCGAACCCGAGATGCTGAGCCGATTCTGCGCGCTTTCAGGTGTGGAAGCCGGCCAGTTGCGCGCACTCGCGGGCGATCCGGGCTTTGCGCGCGCCATGATCGGCTTCATCGCCGGCCATGAGCCGACGCTGATGGCGTTCTGCAGCGACAACGATATTGCCCCTGAGACCGTCTCGCGCGCCTGGCAGCGGCTCGAATACGGCCATGGTGGAGACGAATGACCCGGCTTGCGAAAGCATCGGCGGACGACCTTCGGATCGGCCACCGGCCGCTTCTGGTCGTCGATGTCGACGAGGTGGTGCTGCAGTTCGTCGCGCCCTTCAAGGCCTTCCTGCGCGCGCATGATCACGAACTGAGGCTGGAGACCTTCGCCCTCAACGGCAATGTCATTTCGCTGGAGGACGGCCGGCGCGTGGAAAACGCCGAGGTCAAGGCGCTGATCTCGTCATTCTACGACAGCCAGGAGGACTGGCAGGAACCCTTCCCCGCCGCCCGCCAAACTCTTGAAGGCCTGACGGATGTCGCCGATGTTCTGCTTCTGACGGCCATGCCGCCGCGCCATCGCGAAACAAGGCGGCGGCTGCTTGCCCGCCACGGCTTCGATTTTCCGCTGATCGCTTCGGAAGAGCCAAAGGGCGAGGTGCTGAGAGACCTGTGTGAAACCAGCCCGCCGCTGCTGATCTTCGTCGACGACATGCTCTACAATTGCCGTTCGGTTTCGTCATGCCTGCCGGAGGCGCTGACGATCAACCTCCTGATCGACGACGACTACCGCGCGCTGGCGCCCGAGACCACGCCGCCATCCGTCGTCGCCACGGGCTGGGACCATGCCGAGGCCATCATCCGCCGCCATATCGCCGAGAATGGCTGACGTCCCCGCTTGCCTTGGCGCGTCGCCGGCACTATTTTCGGCTATGTTCAACCTTTGTTCCGATCGCCATGGCAGAGATGACTTCCAAGGCAAACGGCTTTTGCCGCGACTGTCTCGCTCCGTCGGCGGGCGCCCTGCGCCGCTGCGCCCGGTGCGGCAGTCCGCGCCTTCTGCGCCATGAGGAGCTGTTCACGCTCTCGATCGCCCATATCGACTGTGACGCCTTCTATGCGGCGATCGAGAAACGCGACGATCCGTCGCTCGCCGACAAGCCGCTGATCATCGGCGGCGGCAAGCGCGGGGTCGTCTCCACCGCCTGCTACATCGCCCGCATTCGCGGCGTGAAATCGGCGATGCCGATGTTCAAGGCGCTGGAGGCCTGCCCGGAGGCAACCGTCATTGCGCCGAACATGGAGAAATATTCCGCCGTCGGCCGGCAATTGCGGAAGATGATGTTCGACCTGACGCCGCTGGTCGAGCCGCTGTCGATCGACGAGGCCTTTCTCGATCTGTCCGGCACAGAGCGCCTGCACAAGGCAACGCCCGCCGAGACGCTCGCCCGCTTCGCCATCCGGGTCGAAAAGGAGCTCGGCATCACCATTTCCATCGGCCTGTCCTACTGCAAGTTCCTCGCCAAGATCGCCTCGGACTTCCAGAAGCCGCGCGGCTTTTCCGTGATCGGCGAGAAGGAGGCGATGACCTTCCTCGCCGACAAGCCGGTCAGCATGATCTGGGGCGTGGGCAAGGCCTTCACCGAGACGCTGAAGCGCGACGGGCTGACCACGATCGGCCAGTTCCAGCAGATGGAAAAGAACGAACTCCTGAGGCGCTACGGCACGATCGGCCAGCGGCTCTATCATCTGGCGCGCGGCGAGGATACGCGCAGCGTGAAGCCCGAGCGGGCGACCAAGAGCATTTCCAACGAGACCACCTTCTTCACCGATATCAGCGATTTCGAGACTCTGGCCGGGCATTTGCGCCGGCTGAGCGAAAAGACCGCGCGGCGGGCCAAGGCGGCGGGCTTTGCCGGGCACGCCGTGACGCTGAAGCTGAAGACCGCCGACTTCAGGAGCCGCACACGCAGCCGCCACCTCGAAGCGCCGACGCAGCTTGCAGACCGGATCTTCGCCACCGGTCTGTCGCTGATGAAGAACGAGGCCGACGGCACGAAATTTCGCCTGATCGGCATCGGCATCAGCGAACTCTGCGACCCCGCGATCGCCGACCCGCCCGACCTCGTCGACCCGAAGGCCGCCCGCCGCAAAGCCGCGGAAAGCGCAATGGATGCGCTGCGGAACAAATACGGCCTCTCGGCCGTGGAGACCGGCTACACCTTCCGCCCGGACGGGAAGAAGAAGAAGGACGGCGACGGGCGATAATCCCTGTCACACGCCGGCGGCTGCGTGCTTCTCCCGGCCGTCGGCAGCGACCGCCCGCTCGAATTTCGACAGCGCCGCGCCGGAAAGCCGCCCTTCGCGAATGAAATGCACCTTCATCGGATCGACCTTGCGGCCGTTGACGGAGACTTCGCAATGCAGGTGAGCGCCGGTCACCAGGCCGCTCGTGCCGACATAGCCGATCACCTGCCCCTGACGAATGGCAGCGCCAGGCTTGATGCCGTCCGCAAAACGGCTCTGGTGGCTGTAGCCGGTCTCGTATCCGTGTCCGTGGTCGATCACGAGCATGCGGCCGTCACCGCCGTGCCTGCCGGCGAACTTCACGACCCCGTCGGCAGCGGCATGGATGGGCGTGCCGACGGGTGCTGCCCAGTCCACGCCCGCATGCATGCGCGAATAGCCGAGCACGGGATGGCGCCTGCTGCCGAAGCCGGAGGTGCGCCGCCCCTCCGGCACGGGGTTGCGCAGCAGATACTGCCCGAGGCGATAGCCTTCTGCATCGAAATAGCCGGTCTTTCCCGTGTCGGGATCGCGGAAGCGATAGACATCGACCTTGCTGCTGCCGAGCTTCACCACCATGTCGAAAGCGCCCGCGGCAAGGCTCGGCGTCTCTTCCGCCGCATAGGAGAGTTTCATCCGGTCATCCGGGCCGGCGGAGGCCTCGGTCGCCCCCTCGGGCGGACTGACGAAGTGGTCGATCGCGGCTGTTTCGCCGTTTTCCGCAAGCATGGAGGTGCAGCCCGCAAGCGCCACACCGGCCGCCAGGCACATCACAATAAGCGTCTTCACGTTCAGCCTTTCAAATCAATTGAACGGCGCGCTTGAACGCGGAGAGTGTGACCGAATTGACACCGGAAGGAGGCGTTTTGGCAGCGCGGGCCTTATTCCGGCCGGCGCCGTAAACCTGGACTGACGGAGTCGCGTTTCAGGGCGAAAGCCGCCCGCTCACCACCACTTTCTCGGAGTGAACCGTCCGGCGGCCTTTTCCATGACGGCGGCGGTGCGGAACAGGGTTTCCTCGTCGAACGGCTTGCCGATGAGCTGCAGGCCGAGCGGCAGGCCGTTGGCGTCGAGGCCCGCGGGCACGGAAAGGCCCGGAAGGCCGGCCATGTTCACCGTCACCGTGAAGATGTCGTTGAGATACATCTTCACCGGATCATTGGCGAGCGCCTCGTCGGCGATGCCGAAGGCGGCCGACGGCGTTGCCGGCGTCAGGATCGTGTCAACGCCCTGCGCAAAGACATTCTCGAAGTCGCGCTTGATCAGCGTGCGCACCTTCTGGGCCTTCAGGTAATAGGCATCGTAATAGCCGGCCGAGAGCACATAGGTGCCAATCATGATGCGGCGCTGGACTTCCTTGCCGAAGCCTTCCGCGCGGGTCTTCTCATACATGTCGGCAATGTCCTTGCCGGGCACGCGCAACCCGTATTTGACGCCGTCATAGCGGGCAAGGTTGGAGGAGGCCTCGGCCGGCGCGACGATGTAATAGGCGGGCAGCGCGTATTTCGTATGCGGCAGCGAGATGTCGACGATTTCGGCGCCGGCGTCCTTCAGCCAGGCGATGCCCTGTTGCCAGAGCTTCTCGATATCCTCCGGCATGCCCTCGACGCGGTATTCCTTCGGAATGCCGATCTTCATGCCCTTGACCGACTGGCCGATGGCGGCCTCGTAGTCCGGCACGGGAAGGTCGACGGAGGTCGTGTCCTTGTCGTCGACGCTCGCCATGGATTTCAGGAGGATCGCGGCATCGCGCACGTCGCGCGCGATCGGTCCCGCCTGGTCGAGCGAGGAGGCGAAGGCGACGACGCCCCAGCGCGAGCAGCGGCCATAGGTGGGCTTGATGCCGACCGTGCCGGTGAATGCCGCCGGCTGGCGGATCGAGCCGCCGGTATCGGTCGCCGTGGCGCCGGCGCAAAGATGCGCGGCAACGGCCGCAGCCGAGCCGCCGGACGAACCGCCCGGCACGAGGTTCTGGTTCGAACCCTCGGCCCGCCATGGGTTGATCACCGGACCGTAGTAGGAGGTCTCGTTGGACGAGCCCATGGCGAACTCGTCCATGTTGAGCTTGCCGAGCATGACCGCGCCGTCATCCCAGAGGTTCCGGGTGACGGTCGATTCGTATTTCGGCCTGAACCCGTCGAGGATGTGCGAGGCCGCCTGGGTGTGGACGTCGCGCGTGCCGAACAGATCCTTGATGCCGAGCGGAATGCCCTCCAGCGCGCCGCCGGTGCCTTGCGACAGCTTCAGGTCGGAGGCCTTGGCCATCGCCAGCGCCTTTTCCGGCGTGACGGCGACATAGGCATTGAAGGTGCCGTTGAAGTCGTCGATCGCCTTCAGATAGGACGCCGTCAGTTCGGTCGCGGTGATTTCCTTCGCCTGAAGCTTGTCACGGGCCTCGGCGATGGTCAGGGCGGTCAGTTCGGTCATCTGCTTCACTTTGTCGTGTTGTTATAGCGCCTTGCGAAAGAAGACGGACTGCTTGGTTGGCGCGTGGTTCAGAACCTTTTCCGTGCGTTCGAAACCGGCCTTCTCGCAGAAGGCGATCGATTCCGTCAGATTGGCATCGGTGACGATGACCAGTTCGCGCAGTCCTTCGCTCTTCGCCAGGGAGGCGATGTGGCGCAGGATGGCGCGGCCGATCCCGTGCTTGCGGTAGGCGGGCTCCGTGAACAGTCGCTTGGCTTCCGCCACGCCGTTGCCGTGGCGCACCAGCGCGCCCGTGGCGACCGGCTTGCCGTCGACTCGGGCAACGAAGCTCGTGGCGCCCGGCGTGCTGACATCCACGGTCAGCTGGTAGTCGATCGCATCGGAAGACGACATGCGCGAGAGCGATGTCTTCAGTTCGGTGAAGAGCGCCTTCAGGTCATCCTGCTGGGGGCTCTCGATATCGATTTTCGGCTGTACCATCCCTCACTCCACAACTTTTGGCACCAGAAAGAAATTCCGTTCGGATTCCGGCGCGTTGGCAACGATGTCGTCGGCCTTGTCGCCGTCCGTCACAACATCATGACGCTTCTTCATCTCCATCGGCATGACCGAGGTCATGGGCTCGACACCGGTAACGTCAACTTCGCCAAGCTGCTCGACGAAGCCGAGAATGGCGTTGAGTTCGCCGGTCATCCGCTCCGCCGATTCCTCATCGACGGCGATGCGGGCCAGACTGGCAACGCGTTTGACGGTCGCGGTGTCTACGGACATGAATGCTCTCCGGGTTTCACGATTTCACCACACGCTATAAAGGGCGTCGCCGCCCTTCGCAACGGGGCATTTCATCAGAAGGCGACCGTTTCGCCGGGTTTGGGCGTCAGCACTTCGGTCGGCCCGCCGGCCATGCCGCTGACGAAAGCCTCCGGCGTCTGGTCGATGATCGGGAACGTGCCGTAGTGGATCGGTATCACCGTATCGAAGCTGAAATAGCGCTTGCAGGCAAGGGCTGCGACCGCGCCGCCCATGGTGAAGCGGTCGCCGATGGGCACGAGGCCGATCGCCGGCGCATGCAGTTCGTTGATCAGCGCCATATCGGAAAAGATATCCGTGTCGCCCATGTGATAAAGCGTCGGCTCGTCGTCGATATGCAGCATCAGCCCGTTGGGATTGCCGAGCGCATGCGATACGCCATCCTCGGTAATGAAGGCGGAGGAGTGCAGCGCATTGGTGAAGGTGACGGTAAAGGAGCCGAAATCGACCGTGCCTCCGGTATTGCCCGGCTGCAGGTTCTCAAGCCCCTTCGACCCGAGCCAGGCGGCGAGATCGGCATTGGCAAGCACGGTCGCGCCGGTTTCCTTTGCGATCGGGATCGTGTCGCCCAGATGGTCGCCGTGGCCGTGGGTGAGCAGGATATGGGTGACGCCCTTGGTCACCGCCGCCTGGTCGAGCCCCTCGAAGGAGGGGTTGCCGGACAGGAAGGGGTCGATCAGGATCGTCGCATCGGCAATCTCGATGCGGAAGGCGGAATGTCCGAGCCAGGTGATCTTCATTTTGCATTTCTCCCTTCGAGACGGTAGTTGAACGCGATTGGCTAAAACGTAATGCGAACAGGCGCCATTTTCCATCGGGAAGCGGCAAAACCATGGGAAAAGACCGATGACAGTGATGACAATCGAGGAACTGGCCGAAACCCTGCCGCCACATGCCGCAATCGCCGGCCTTGATCTCGGCACCAAGACCATCGGCCTTGCCGTCTCCGATCTCTCGCGCCGCTTTGCGACGCCGCGCCCGGTGATCAGGCGCGTCAAGTTCACGCACGACGCGGAAACCCTGCTCGCCTTCGCCGAGAAGGAGGAAATCGCGGGCTTCGTCATCGGCCTGCCGGTGAACATGGACGGCTCTTCCGGTCCGCGCGTGCAGGCAACCCGCGCCTTTGTGCGCAACATGGAGGCGCTGACCCCTCTCACCTTCACCTTCTGGGACGAGCGACTGTCGACGGTTGCCGCGGAACGGGCGCTTCTGGAAATGGATGTGTCGCGGCAAAAGCGCGCCGGGCGGATCGATTCGGCTGCCGCCTCCTTCATCCTGCAGGGCGCGCTCGACAGGCTTGCGGCCCTGTCGCGCGGATAGGATTATTGCTCGCCCGCCGGACCGCAATCCACAGCCGGATCGCGCAGCATGCGCTTCGGGTCGAAAAGATAATCGACGAACACGAAGGCAAGCAGGATGGCGCCGCTGACGGCGAGCTCGACCGGAAGGGCGGCAAGCGCAGCACCCATCAACCCGATCTGAAACCGCTGCGTCATCCGCTCCTGCATTGCCTTTCCGCCTTTCCTCCTGTCTTGTCTGACAGCAATTCTTTCTCTCTGGCAAGCGCCTTCGGTTCGCAAAGTTAACCGGGCGGTAAGGAAATCACGGAATGCGTGCATGCTGATCATCTTTGAAAGTGTTCTGCCGATCTTTCTGACCGTGGCGCTCGGCGTCGGCCTGAAGCGCCTGCCGCTCTTCAGCGCCGATTTCTGGGATGGCCTCAACCAGCTCGGCTATTACGTGCTCTTTCCGGCGCTTCTGTTCACCACCCTGGCGCGGGCCGATTTTTCGACGATTGCGGCGGGAGACATAACCTGGGTGACCCTTCTCGGCGTCGCCGCCATCTCCGCCCTGACGATGGCGCTTTGGCCGCTGCTCAGGGCCTTCGGGCTGGGCAGTCCGGCCTTCACCTCCGTGTTCCAGACGACGACGCGCTGGAACGGCTTCGTGGCGCTCGCCATCGCCGACAAGCTCGCCGGGCTTGAGGGCATGGCCGTCATCTCGCTGATGATGACGGTCACGATCATTCCCCTCAACCTCATCAACGTGCTGGTTCTGGTGTGGTTTTCCGGCGAGAACCGCAATGTCGGCATGATGGCGCGCAAGATCGCCGCCAACCCGCTGATCATCTCCGCCTTCATCGGCATCGCCTTCAATCTCGCTGCCATCCCGGTCTATCAGCCGGTCTATGACGCGATGAACCTGATGGCGCGCGCCGCGCTCGGCATGGGCCTGGTCCTCGTCGGCGCCGGGCTGGTGATTTCCGACGCGCTGAAGCCGAAGCCGATGGTTCTGCTG
>NZ_CFHTCS010000042.1:0-18636 GCF_984369615.1 Martelella sp.
TCTGTCGCAGGCCGCCGGGCAGAGCCGGTCGGTCGATGCCGCGCCGGATGCCGTTGGCGATGTCGAGGGCGGCGGCGGCCTGGTGGCCTTCTATGCCACGCGCTCGAACGATGTCGCCCGCGAGGTCGACATGAGCGGCGGAACCGCCGGCGATGACAGCGAATGGTTCGGTCTTTTCACCGCCGCGATCGCCTCGAGGCTCGAAAGCGGCCAGGCTCTGACCTATCGCCAGCTGTTCCAGTCGGTGCTTTCCGAACTGAACCAGGGCAGCGGCTTCGGCATGGGCGCGGTGCAGACCCCGCTGTGGGAAGGCGACATGATCGATGAACCGGTCTTCGGCCGGCAAGGCTATGCCGGCCCGGAGCGTTTTCTCGTGGAGGGCGACAGGGTGGATGCCGGCCGGCTGCACGGCCTGGAGGAGGGAACGGTGATGGCGCTCGTCGCCGATATCGCCGACCCGCAAGACGCCGTTCTCGGCTATGCCCAGGTCGAGGCCGTGGAGCCGCGCCGGGCCTATCTGCGCCCGGTTTCCGATGATTGCGTTCCGGATCCCGAAGCGCTCTGCGCCTTTTCCGGCAGCCTGCCGGAGGCGGCGCGTTTCGCCCAGATCGAGGCAAGCCCGGTGACGCTGAGCGTCGCCTTCTCGCCGGTTTTCGACACCGAATCCGGCCTGCCGCTTGCGCCCGGAACGGAAACCAGCACGCGTGTTGCCGAAGCGCTCGAGGCCGCCTCGCAAACGACGGGAATCGGCGCCGGCTACCCCGAAGAGATCTACGATGTGCAGATCGTGCTGAAGGACAACAAGCTCTGGTTCGGACCCGCTGCGATGATCGATGACACGCCGACCGGCCTCGCCTTCGACCTTTCCGAAGACGGAAAGCGCCTTGCGATGCTTCTCGCGCGCGTTTTGAAGGCGGAGCGCCTGGCGCACACGCTGGATGCGCTTGGCGAGGAGGCAAGCCCCTTCAATCCGTCACCGGTCGCCGTGGACGTGGAGCGCAATGAAAGCCCCATCGCGGTGCTCGGCGCGCCCGGCTCGGCCATCGATCCGCGCCGCGAATGCCAGGCGGCGCTCAGAACAATGGGCGAGGTGGGCTTTCAGCCGCTTGCGGGCATGGACGATCTCAAGCAATGCGACCTCCTGCGTTTTCGCGCCACCGGCGCGCGCGACGGCCAGCGCGACGTCAACCGGATCCACATTGACGCGCAATACTGCATCAATGTCGATTACGAGCTCATCGAGGGCGATCAGGCCCTGCGCGATCTCGGCGATCCGATGGTGATGTGTTCCGATTGTCCGGGGCCGGTGCCGTATTCGGCGGGCTATGAGCGGCTTTATGTTCTGGTCAGCGAGCTCGAGGAAAACGCCGAGGCGCTGAACCTTTCCGGCGTGCTGGACAATTGCGGCGGCGGCACGCGCTCGGCGGCCGCCAATGCACTGTCCGGCGTTCTGGAAGATGCCGCGGCGAGCGGCCGGACGCGCGGCAGCATGAGTCTTGGCGGCGCGCTCTCCGATGTATGGGTCGATCGCTATGCCTGGCGGGTCCTGCCGCGCGCTTCCGCCTTCGCCCGCAACGAGGGCGCGATGCCGTGAAGACAGAAAGACCCGTGCGGCTCTCCGCGTTTGCCTTCGCCATCCTTGCGCTGCCGCACCTCGCTCTTGCTCAGGAGGTCGTCGACGCGCCGGAAAAGCTGTCGCCGATCGAGCGGCTGGGGGCCGTGCTTTCCTTCTTTGCCGACAATGCGACGGCGGCGGCCGAACGGCTCGAGGCGCTGATGCTCGGGCTTGATGATTTCCCCGCCGAGGTTTCCGGTTTCCTGCATGGGGTAAGCGAGGACGGCTTCAGTCTCGGCGCGGTCATCCTGCGGATCATCCTCTGTCTCGGCATCGGCGCCGTTGCCGAAGCCGTGTTCAGGGCGATCTTCCGCCGATTTAGGGCCGGGTTTGATCCGAAGAGCCTTGTCCAGCGGATCATCCATGTGGCCGTCGACCTTGCCGGTCTCCTGATCTTCGCCATGGTCGGCGGTTGGCCGCTTCTGATGAGCGTTCAGGCCGATCCCGGCGCGCAGCTTTTCGTCGTCACCTATCTGACGGCCTTCTTCGCGATCCGCGGCTTCGCGCTTCTGGCCCGTATTCCGCTCTCGCCCGGACGCGCCGATCTGAGGATCGTGGCGCTTTCCGATCCGGCCGCCGGAAGGCTCTACTGGCAGTCCGTCGGCATTTTCGCGCTGGCGATCTTCTTTCTTGCCACAACCTCGCTCCTGAGGCAGGCAGGCATGCCGGCCGACGAGACGCTGACGCTCTCGCTGTTCTCGCGCTCGGTGGTCACGTTGCTCTTGATCATCGCCTGCCTGACCAACCGTTTCTCCGTGGCGGCGATCCTCGCCACCGATCCGGCCGGGCGCAGCCGCGGGCTTGGCTGGAAATCGCTGAGCACGGTCTGGCATCTCTTCGCGATCTTCTATATCTGCCTCTCCTGGTTCGGCACGTCGCTGCTCCTGCTGCTCAACCGGCCACAGGCGGGAACGCTGGCCGTCCTGGGCTTCATGATCATTCTGGCGCTCGTCATCGGCTGCCTGCTGATGGATGACTGGGCGGCGCGGGCGGATGCGCGCGACCGCGCCCGGCGGCGGGCAGCGCTTGAGGCGGAGCCGCAGATGGCGTTGCCTCATGATGTACCGACCTTCGCGCAGTTCTTTGCCCGTCTCGGGCAGGCGGCCGCCGTGCTTGTGGCGCTGCTGGCGCTCATCCGCCTGTGGAGCGGCCCCTGGCAGGGCCTTTCCAATGCGCGTATCACGGCGATCATGCCCTCGCTGACGCAGCTCCTCGTCACGCTGGTGCTTGCCTATGTCGGCTGGCACCTGGTGCTGATCGGCTCGCAGCGCATGCTGTTGAAGGCGGCCTATGCTGAAGGGACGGACGAGGCAGAAAAGGCGTTGCGCCAAAGCCGCGTCGCCACCGTCCTGCCGCTCGTGCGCAACACCTTGCTGATCACGATCGCGTCGATCGCGTCGATCATCGCGATCTCGGCGCTCGGCATTGACGTGCTGCCGCTTCTGGCCGGGGCCGGCATTGTCGGCATCGCCATCGGCATGGGCAGCCAGACGCTGGTGAAGGACGTCATTTCCGGCATCTTCTTCCTGGTCGACGACGCCTTTCGCGTCGGCGATCTCGTCGATGTCGGGGTTGCCAGCGGCACGGTCGAGCGGGCCGGCATCCGCTCGGTCCAGATCCGCCATCCGCTCGGTGCGATCCATACCGTTCCCTTCGGCGAGATCCGCACCATCGCCAACAAGTCGCGCGACTGGGCGGCGATGTGGCTGGAATTCCGGCTGCCGCTCGAAACCGATCTCGACGGGCTGGAGCCGCGCTTCAGGGCGTTGAATGATGCGTTTCTAGCCGATCCCGTTCATGGTCGGAACCTTGTCGCGCCGCTCGAAAATGCCGGCATCGTCATGATCGACGACAGCGCCATGGTTCTGCGCATCGTCTACAAGTGCCGGCCCGGAACCCAGTTTGCCCTGCGCGCGGTCGTTTACGATGCCGTCAGACGCATGTTTCGCGAGGCGGGCATCTCGATCGCGCCGCGCGAGGTGCGGCTCAGGGCCGAGCCCGATTTTTCCTATACGCGGCGTGACGGCGTGCCGTCAGAGCCGGAGCAAAAGACCGGGCGATCCGGCGATGAGGGCGCTTGAAAAGGCGGACGCGGTTGTATTCAGAGGTTTTCAACCGCAAGGGCCGATGGCAAGATAAACTTGGCATTTGTCAGAAGAGACGGGGCGGGACGGGATGCACAAACGGGGATCGCAGGCAGAATCTGGACGGGGGGTTGCGGCCGCGGTCGCGGCCTTGCTGGCGTTCGCCCCCTTCTTTGCTGCGGCCCCGGCGGCGGCCCTTGAGCTCTACCGCAACGGCGTGCCCTACGACCTCCATGCCGCGCTGCCGGATGGAGGCGCATTCGACGCCGACGGCGTCGACCGCCGTTTCGCCCTTGGCCCCGTCAAAGGCAATCTGCGCCTGATCCAGGACAGCTATGGTGATTGCGCCGCGCTCGTCGACGAGCGCGTTTCGAACTGGGAAAAATACGGGTTTGATGAGTCTGATCAACGTCTTGTGTCGGAAAGCGAATGTAGTGTGTCAATCCGCAATCCCGCGAGCGGCGAGATCGTCAGTTCGTTCTATATCCGGATTGATGATTGCGACTGTTACGCTGCGCTGCATTTCCGCTATGCCGACGATACGCGCGATGCCTATGAGGTTGACGCCGCGGAGGTGATCGCCAGCATCCGCAGCAATAACGGTCTTGCGCCGCCTTCCGGCCGCGCCGGGCTTGGCGACAGCGTCTACGGCCGCGCGGTTCAGGCGCTTTCGGGTCTGCCCTGCGTTTCCGAAGACCTGTTTGCCGAGATGAACGCCTATGAGCGCAACGCGTTCATGGTGACCGCGTTTTCCGCCTGGACGGGAATGAAGGTAGATGACATCGCCTATGACGCCGGGATCTCAGAGAACGAAGGCTACAGTCTCGATCTTTCCGACGCCAATCTGCTGCGTGTCGCCGAAATCTTGCCGGGCGCGGTGACGGCGATGGCCGACGATGTCGATCGCTACGGCGATCGCTTTTGCCCGTTGATCGTCGGCATGACGACCCAGAACCTCGCTTACGGCTATGTCGGCCTCGGCGATCTGCGCGTCGCCCAGCGCGACTTCAGTGCGCTGTTCCACGACTATCTCCGCGTCGCCCAATCGCTCATGCAGCGCCACGGTTGCTATGACGGCGCGCTCGACGGGGCTTTCGGCCCGGCAAGCCGGGAGGGCTGGAACCGCATGCGCGAGCGGCTCGGCCTTGCCCCGCGCGTCGGCGCGTTCACGCCGACGGTCTCCGATGTCGCGGCGATCGCCGACATGCCCGTGACGGGCAGAGCCTGCGAGAGCGACGCAGGCGTTCTCGCCGCGAATGAAGACGGCCTCCGGCTTCTCGATTTCCTCTATCCCCCGCACGCGCTTCCGCCGCTTGACCGGCCATGGGTCCGGGAGATCCTCGGCCCGGCCTTTGACCGGATGGCGGCGCGCGACGAATGGAGCGCGCTTGAAGAGGAAACGGCGCTCACGCTTCTTTCCGAGAAGGTGGCCTTTGCGCCGGGCGGCGACCAGCGCGCCAGGGCCCTGGCCGAACTGATGGGAGAGGACGGTGCGGCATGGGGCGCTCCGGACTATTATGCGGCGATGGAGACGGCGGAGGCCGCCGTCGCCTTCACGGTCGAGGCAGCGCAGCGGCAGAGCCAGATGCGCGAGGAACAGGTTTTCGCCATGCCGCTCGGCATGTTCACGACGTCGGATTACGGGCTGGTGCTGACCGTATCGGACCGCGAGGAAACAAGCCGCATCGCCAATGTCGTTCTCGCGCATCCGGAGGCTTTCGAGGCGCTGACGGTGATCTCCGGCCCGGCCTTTGAATATCTCCTTGCCGAGCGCATGCTGCAGGGCGCGACCATCCACGGCAAATCCGCCGCCGCCGCGCGCCGCCTGCTGGAAGATGCCGCCGCCAAGGGCGCCCCCTACGCAGCCGCCCATCTGGCGCTGATGCTGGAATATGGCCAGGGCGGCGAGAAGGATGCCGCGCGCGCCCGCGCGTTCTACCTGGCGGCGGCTGAAGCCGGCGAAGGCTTTGCCATGGCGCAGCTGGCGCGGCAGGCAGATGGCGCCACGCCCGAGGCGATTGCGGCCGCACTTTCCTGGTATCAGGCGCTTGTCGATCTCGCTGACCGAAAAGCTTCAGAGAACGGACCGGATGCCGACTGGGCCTTCTCTTCTTCCTGGATCGCCGATTTCCTCGCCAACAGGATGATGGAGGGCAGTCCGGCGCTCTTGTCGACAGCGGGAACGATGATGATCGCGACCGCCGCCGACCGGTCCGCCGCCTTTGCCGCGCGGCTTGCCGAGACCTCTCTCTGCGCGGAATGCGGCGCGGTGCTCGACCCGATGGAGGGGGCGAAATGGCTGGCCAAGGCGGCCGAGAAGGGAGATGCCGAAGCGCTCTTCAAGCTGGCGCGGCTTCTCGATGCCTTCCCGGAAATCTCCGAATACAAGGCGGAGGATTTTCTTCGGGTTTTCAAGCAGCGCTACGAAAGCGCGCCGCAGGGTTTCGAGCGCGACAGCATCCGGCGGGAATCGGTTGCCGGCGCGGTTGCCTACGATCTGCGCATGGCGCGGGCTCAACGCGATGGCGCAACGCCCATGGGCGAGGCCGAGGCGATGCTCGGGAGCATCTGCGAGGATGACGGGGAAAGCTGCGGGACAATCGCCAAGCAGTTTGCCGCCGGCCGCTATGGCGCCGATCTCGTTGCCGTGGGCTTCGACCGGCTTGTGGCGCTGGATTCGATCGAACTTGTCGACGTTCTTGCGGCCTATGGCGATTTTCGCGGCGCTGCCGAGCGGGCGGAGCGGGCAAAGGACTATGAACTCGGCGCGTTGACCGGCCCGGCTGAGGCTGGCGAAGGAAGCAATATCCGCAATGTCACGATCCGCAGGCTGGTGGAAAGCCGGGCGCCCGGCGACCTGCAATCGCTGCCCGACGGGCTTGTCGGCTTCCTCGGCCTGATGGCCACGAACGGCGACAAGGCGGCGGCCGATTTCCTCCGGCTGATCCGCGCCGCCGACCCCGAGGCCGCGCCGCCGCTGCCGGACCTTCAGTCGGCAGCCGGGACCTTCGCGGCGGTGCGCGCGCGCGGCGGCACCAGTATCGGCCTCGTCAACTCGGCAAGGCGTTATGGCGATGCGCTGCAGGCGGCGGGCGATAATGGCCAGGCGCTGGCGATGGAGCTGACGGCGCTTTCCGCCGAACTCCGGCTCGACCGGTTGCGCGAACTCTCCGAGGGGCCGCTGTCGGCCGAACTCACCCGCGTCTGCCGTCTCTCCAATGCCAGCGAGCGCGCCTTTGCGCTCGGCTCGGATTCGCTTGCCGTGCTGCTCGCCAAGCAGGCGATCAACCGGCTGCAGGGCGTGCGGGCGGACCTCGCGACCCTGCCGGAGAACCTGCGCGGCTGCTTCCGCGACCTGATCGCCGACAATTATCGCTGGCTCGCCGACCTCTTCATTCAGCAGGACCGGCTGAGCGATGCCGAATTCGTCCTTGGCCTGCTGAAGGATTTCGAGGCCTTCCAGTTTACCGATCGCGATCTGGACTTTGCCGGCGATGCCTTTGCGACTTTGCCGCTGACGGAGGCGGAGACGGCGCTTCAGGCCGCGATTGCCGCGCTTCAGCCGCCAGCCATTGCCGATGTGCGCGAACGTGACGCCCTGCTGTCACGGCAGGAGGCGGGCACCCTGACGGGGGCGGAGCAGGAGCGGCTGAATGTTCTGAACGATGAGCTCGCCGAGGCCGATGCTGCCTATGAGGCCGGGCTGGAGACAATCTTTACGGCGCTTTCCGACCTTGAGGAGAGCGAGCCCGCAAGCGAGACGCCGCTTGCCGAGCAGTCCGTCCAGGCCACGATCCTCTCCGGTCTGGAAACCAATGCGGTGGCGCTGCATTATCTGGTGATGCCGGACCGGCTCAACATCCTTCTGACATCGCGCGATGAACAGCTCAGCTACACGATCGACAGCTGGAACGGAGAGCCGTTTTCGGAAGCCACGCTCAACGCCGCGCTCGCCGATCTGCATCTCGGCTTCAACGACTTCTTCAGCGATCCGCGCGCCGAGAGCGAAGTGCTTTATGACCTTCTTGTCGGACCGGTGGAGCAGGATCTCGCCCGCATAGACCCCGAACTCCTGCTGCTCTCGCAGGACCGGCGACTGCGCTATCTGCCCTATCAGGCGCTTTATGATGGCGCGGAATATCTGGTGGAACGCTATGATATCGCAAGCCTGACCAGCAGCGAGAGCGAGATCACCGGCGTTGCGGTGGCCGAGACGCCTTTTGCCGGGCTGGGGCTGACCCGCGCGGTCGGCGATTTCTCCGAGCTTCCGGGCGTGGCGCTGGAATTCGGCGGACTTCTGAGCGGCGAGGAGCGATATGGATTCATGGATGGCGCTCTCGCGCTCGACGAGGCCTTTGACCGGGCGGCGCTTGCCGAGGCGCTCACGATCGGCGGTTCATCATCGGTCGGGGCAGGGACGATTCATGTCGCCTCCCATTTCGTGCTCGGCGCCAGCGAGGATGATTCCTACCTTCTGCTGGGCACGGGCGAGCATCTGCCGGTGAGCGAGATCAAGGGGACGGCCGGCGATTTCGATTTCTCCAATGTCGACCTTCTGACCTGGTCGGCATGCGAAACCGGCCGCGCCAATCCGGGCTCCGACGGCCGCGAGATCGAAAGCCTTGCCAAGATCACTGGTGAGCGCGGGGCCAGGGCGACGCTGGCGACGCTCTGGCCGGTGCTCGACATCTCGACGCCGCTGATCATGCAGCGTTTCTACGAGTTGCGGGCGTTCGGCGGCCTTTCGAAGGCCGAGGCGCTGGCGACCGCCCAGCGCGAATTCATCCAGCGCCGGATCGGCGATCGCGATGTGCTCGACAGGGAAAGCGTCGTCTTCCAGACGGCGGGCCGCCTCGGGCTTCCCGCCGAGCCGGGTTCGCCGATCACCTATGATTTCGATCATCCGATCTTCTGGGCGCCCTTCATGCTGATGGGGAACTGGCGATGAACATGAAAAAAATACTGCAAGCGATTGTTCTTACGTCTTTTCTTGTACCGTCGTCAGTGGCTTTTTCCCAGCAGGATACAGCCGAGGCCATCAGCGGAACCTGCTATGGGCTTGCCTTCGAACGCGGCGACAGCGAAATCCGTTCGATGATGCTGAGGCTCGATCCGTCGGATTTCGAGGACAGCGCTCCCTATCTGTTGACGCTGAGCCTCAGCTACTGGGACGTGCCGAACGAGCGCTTCGGCACGATTGCCGGCTGTTCGGGCGGCGATGAAATCCATTGCAGCATCGACTGCGACGGCGGCAATGCCTATCTGACGCTCGCCGATGGCGGCGTTCTCCATCTCGACAGCGAGCGCCTTCGCCTTGAGGACAATGAACTGATCGACAGCGCTTTGGCCAATGTCATGGATGCCGACGGCGGCGAGCTGCGCGGAAAATTCAGGCTTACGCCCGTGGAGGACGCGGCCTGCATTGCCGCGCCGGAAACGATCTTTGCCGAACTGGAGATGGGCGACATGCTGCCAAGGGTGACGGCGCTGGAAGCCTCGCTCAACCGGCTTGGCCTCTTTCTCGCCTATCCGGACCCGGTCTTTGACGAAAGGACGAGGGACGCCGTGATCGCCTTCCAGACGCAATACGGCTTTGCCCCGACCGGCGTGGTGGATCAGGCGACCGATACGGCGCTGAACACGATCGTGCGCTCCACCATCGGCGGCTGCTGAGCCCTACATCTTCTCCTTGATGCCTCTTGAAACGAGCCACCAGTTGACGGGATAGGCGGTTGCGAAGCCGGCCCACATGGCGATCTGCATCATGAACCAGAATTCGACCGTCGGCACCTCCAGTTTCACGCCGAGGAGGTGGCGGAAGAGGTAGAACTGGGCAAAGGCCATGAAGCCGTACATGCCCACCTGCCAGGAGGTCAGCGACAGGAAATCGGCCTTGGCCGCCTGAATGAGGCCCTGAGCCGGCGTCAGGTCGCGCATGGGCTTGATGGTGAAATACTGAAAGATGACGCCGAAGGAGAAGGCGAAGATATAGTCGAGGACCCACACGGCAAACATCTTCTCGGCGAAGATCGTCTGCCAGCCGAACCAGACGGCGACAGAGGGAACCAGGAAGGCAAGCCATTCCGCCACTATGTCGCCGAGCGCGCAGCCGGAGCCGCAATGAGCGGCGCCCTTGCCGACCATCACCGAAAAAGGCGTCTCTGTCATGTTCGGCGGCGTCTCGTCGTGTTCCATGGCGTGGTGATGGGCTGCGCGGGTGGCGAGCCGGCCATAGCGGAAATAGGCCCAGAGCGCGGCAAGCGAGCCGAAAAGCGCGACAAGGGGCCAGACCACATTCATGATCCACATATGCTGCGGATTTGCGAAAACGTCGACGGCGATGATGATCGCGGACGCAAGGCCGGCGAGAAGAGATACGACGGCGAGCAGATGAAGCCATTCGGGCATGTTTCATCTCCTTTGCTAATTTGGCGCCGCGCGGCGCCCGTTTTGTTGGTCTGCTTCTGTCAAAAAACGCTCCTGGCCCGGCTTGTTCCGCCGTTTCCCGGAACGCGATCGACTTTCCTCCTCAAGAGAGGGAGAACATTTGCCGCTTCCAGCCGTTTCTTCTGCACGCACACCTGAAAGGAGAAACACCATGGCTGGTTCAAAGATGAAGCCGCATGAAACGCCGCGCGAGGAGGATTATCGCGACTACGAGGACCGCAATCTCGATGACGGATGGCCGTATTCGGATGAGGAAAACAGGCATGGCGCGCGCAATGCGCCCTATGGCGCCAATCCCGCCAATCTGGACCGGCGCGAAACGCCGGGCGCGCAAGTCTCCGAGGATACCGCCGTCCACACCGCCCAGCGTCTTGCGCCAGAGCCGGAGGACACGACGGTCGACGATGACGGTCTCTCGGACGTCATCACCCGGCTGATTGATGAAGATGATCGTTTCAATGCCGACCTGATCACCGTGACGGTCCGCGACGGGGTGGCGATGCTGAGCGGCGAAGTGGAGACCGAGCCCGAGCGACTGAGGCTCGAGACCCTGGTGCTTTCGGTCAAGGGCGTGCGCGATGTCGAGAACGAGGTCGTCCTGATCGGCGTCGACAGCCATGTCCCGCCGGACTTTGACGAATAGCCGAACATCGTTCCTCGGCTTCGAACAAGAAAAGCCGCCTCCGCGGGGCGGCTTTTTTTGACGCCGGCGCGACCGGCAGGAGGAAAGGCCGGAAATGAAACCGGCCTTTCTGCGCTCCGGTCATTTCGGGCAGGCGGCCACGTAGCGTTCGCCATTGGCATCGCGGTAATAGCAGCGGCCCGGTTCATTGGCGCGGCCGATCAGTGCGCCGGCGGCAGCACCGACTGCGCCGCCGAGCGCCGCGCCGCCGACATCGCCCGATACGGCGGTGCCGACGGCCGCGCCGGACAGTCCGCCGACTGTTGCCCCCTTCTCGGTGGCCGAGCATGCGGTCAATGCGCCGAGTGCGACAACGAAGAACAGTCGTTTCATGATTTTTCACTCCAGTTGCGAGATTGGTCGTGACTTGCAGGCCGCGGGCCGAAGAACCGGAGAAGCGCCTCCCGATCGCTCGCCGGCGGCAGAGATCCGGCTCGGCATAGCGGCTGCTCATGGGCCAACCAGCCGGGGCTGCGATTGTTCCATACTTTTTCGCTGAATTTCCGACTGCGTGAAATGGCGGTCCGGACGCCGATAACGCGTCGCGCTGACAAAGGCTGATCGGGTACGATTGATTCTGATCTGCTAGTCTGGCAGAGTTGAATTCTCGGCATTGTCGCCTCTCGATTCTCCCTGATCCGCTGGTGTTCCGGCCCGGCTGAGAAACAGGACCCGGCGCCGGTAAGCGGTGCGATCGGGAGGGGTATGCGTGCTGAAAACGTTTGGGATGTCGCAGCGCATGGCAATGCGGCTGCGGCGGGAGCACTGGAGCGTCGTGCGTCCGTTCGGACACAAAGGACACTCTAGCCTATTGAATCTGCGCATCGCGCTTTGCGAAAATCGACTCCGGTTTTCGGGCCGATGCGCTAGAGCGGTTCCGCCTTTCGTGGAAACGCGCAACCGCTCTATCTATTTGTTTTGACGCATTTTCGCTTAGCGTCAGATGTTTCCATCTGACTGCGAAATGCGCGAGGGCCGGCGCGGTTGCCGGCCGGGCAGAAGGGCAGGATCATGAAATACGCCATTGTCGGAACCGGATCGCGGCACAAGATGTTTCGCGGCGCCGTCGCCGAAACCTATGCCGATCGCAACGCGCTGGTCGGGCTTTGCGACATCAACGAAAAGCGGCTTGCGCTCTCGGCCGGCGCCGTGCCGGCCGAAGGCAATGGCGTCGCCACCTATCGGGCGGAGGATTTTCCGCAGATGCTGAGCGAGCAGAAGCCGGATACGGTGATCGTCACCGTGCCCGACTACCTGCACCATGACTATATCGTCGAGGCGATGCGGGCGGGCAGCGACGTCATGACCGAAAAGCCGATGACGATCGACCTTGAGAAGCTGAAGTCGATCCTCGACGCGCAGAAGGAAACCGGCCGCAAGGTGACGGTGACCTTCAATTACCGGTATACGCCGGCCCGCACGCAACTGAAGGACATCCTGATGTCCGGCGCGATCGGGGATGTCACCGCCGTCAGCTTCCGCTGGTATCTCGACCGCGTCCATGGCGCCGATTATTTCCGCCGCTGGCATCGCTACAAGGATCAGTCCGGCGGCCTGCTGGTGCACAAGTCGACGCACCATTTCGATCTCGTCAACTGGTGGCTCGGCTCCTCGCCGGTCTCCGTCGCCGCACACGGCACGCGCTCCTTCTACCGGGCGGAAACCGCCGATGCGCTCGGGCTCAATCCGCGCGGTCCGCGCTGCCACACCTGTCCAAGCGCCGGAAGCTGCGACTTCCGGCTGGACCTTGAAGCCGACCAGGCGCTGAAGACGCTTTATCTCGATGCCGAGGACGAGGACGGCTATCTGCGCGACCGCTGCGTCTTCGACGACGACATCACCATCGAGGATACGATGCAGGTGCAGGCGGTCTATGGCACGGGCGCAAGCCTCAATTACACGCTTTGCGCCTATTCGCCCTGGGAAGGGCTGGAGGTGAAGTTCTACGGCACAAAGGGCGAGCTGTCCCACCGCCATGTCGAGGTTCATGGCGTTTTCGGCGGCAAGCGGGAGAAGGCGGCCGGCTCGGAAACGATGACGACCACGCTGCATCTGGCGGGCGAACAGCCCCGGGAACTCGACGTCTGGGAAGGCGAGGGCGATCACGGCGGCGCCGATCCTGTGATGCTCGGCTATCTTTTCGACCCCGATGCCGGCGAGGACCCCTACGGCCGCTCCTCGTCCCATATCGACGGCGCCTGGTCGATCCTGACGGGCATTGCCGCCAACCGGTCGATCGAGACGGGCAAGACCGTTCACATCGCGGAATTCCTCGCCGAGAACGGCATCGACCTGCCGCCGAAGGAACGGTGACCGCGTGAGCGCGCCTCGGCTGGCCGAACAACAGGCGGTCAGCCGGATGCGTCCTTCGGCGAGAGTTCCAGACTTCGCAGGAGATCAGCGAGCGGCTCGGGCTCGTGGATAAAAAAGCCCTGGGCGAAATCGACGCCGTAATCCCTCAATCTGGCGCAGGTCGGCTCGTCGCCGACATATTCGGCAATCGTCTCGAGCCCCAGCACGCGGGCGACCTCGACGAAGCATTTGATCGTCGCCTCGTTCAGCGGATCGCTCAAGAGCTCGCGGATGAACTGGCCGTCGATCTTCAGATAGTCGAGCGCGAAATGCTTGAGATAGCCGAAGGAGGACGAGCCCGCGCCGAAGTCGTCGAGCGCCACCGAAATGCCGCGGCGACGCAAACCCTCGATGAAGGAGGCGGCCTCCTCCATATTGGTGATGACGGCGGTCTCGGTGATTTCGATGCACAGGCTGTGGCAGATCGGACCTCCGGCCGCATCGAGAAGGTCGAGCGCCTCCTTGTGGAAGGCGCGGTCGCCGAGCGACTGGCCGGAGAGGTTGACGCATAGCCGCGCCGCGCCGCCGGCAAGGCCCGACGCGTCGATCTGCTCCAACGCCTTGCCGAGCACCCAGCGATCGATGTGGGAGATGAGGTTGAAACGTTCGGCAGCCGGCAGGAAAGCGCCGGGAAGAATGACCTCTCCGTCGTCATCGACCAGACGGAGCAGCAACTCGATGTGGCGAACGGCGGGCTCGCCGCTCATCGGCGCAATCGACTGGGCGTAGAGCACGAAGGCTTCCTCCTGCAGTGCCCGTTCGATGCGGGCGGCCCAGCGCGTCTCGCCGGACCGGAGCCTGAGCGCTTCGTCGCTCTCCGCCCAAACGTGAACCCTGTTGCGGCCGCTTTCCTTGGCGACATAACAGGAGGTATCGGCCGCCTGCAGCACCGCCGAGACGCTGGTTGAACGGCCGTCGACCGGAACAAGGCCGATACTGGCGCCAACCCTGAAATGCTTGTCGTCGTGGACGAAGCGGAACGCGCCCATCCGATCGCAGATCGTCTGGGCGATGCGTTGTCCGTCCTCCGGGCTGCAATGCTCAAGCAGCACGGCAAACTCGTCGCCGCCAAGCCGCGCAAACGTGTCGCGCTTGCGCAGGCACTCCTGCATCAGCTGGGTGACCCGTTTCAGAAGCGTGTCGCCGACCGTGTGGCCGCAGGTATCGTTGACGATCTTGAACTGGTCGAGGTCGATATAGAGAAGAACACTGGATGTGTCGGCTTCCTGCGCCGTCTCGAATACCCGCTGCAGCCGGCGATCGAACTCCGAGCGGTTGAGCAGGCCGGTCAGCGGATCGTGGCTGGCGCGATAGGTCATCTCGCGCGAGAGCCGTCTTTGTTCGCTGACATCGTGGAACACAAGCACCGCGCCGAGGATCTCGCCCTCGGAACTGCGGATCGGCGCGGCCGAATCCTCGATGCTGTATTCAAGTCCGCGCCGGCCGACGAGAAGCGTATTCTCCGCCAGCCCCACGACCTGTCCATGGGCGAGGCAGGCGGCGATCGGATCCGGCGCGGTCTCGCGCGTTTCCTCGTTGAGGATCGAGAAAACGCGATCGGACGGCTCTCCCGCCGCCTCGTCGACGCTCCAGCCGGTCATCCGCTCGGCGACGGGGTTGAGCCATCTTATTCTTCCCGCCGCATCGGTGGTGATCACCGCGTCGCCGATGGAATTGAGCGTCACCCGCATCAATTCGTGCTGCTCGGCGAGATCAAGCGTCATCTGCCGTCTGGCGGTGACATCCCACGCCGCGCCGATGACGCGGCTCGGCTTTCCCGTCTTGTCGCGCACCAGATTGGCGGCGATGTGAAGGTGGCGGTACGCGCCGTCGGGCAGGATGATGCGGTATTCCTCGTCGAGATGTTCCCCGGTTTCGACGGTCCGGAAAACGGCTCTTTCCACACGCTCGCGGTCTTCGGGATGCACGGCGCGCTTCCAGACGTCGCCGACATCGTCCCCGCCGGAAATGTCGAGGCCATAGAGCCGGTACATCCAGGCGTCCCAATGGGCGACCCGACGGTCGATCTCCATTTCCCATATGCCGATCCCGCCGCTGTCCGTGGCGATCGTCATGCGCTCGCTCATCAACAGCCGCTCTTCTTCGGCGCGCTTGCGGGCGGTGATGTCGGTGTGGGTTCCGATCATCCGCTTCGGCGCGTCGTCCTCGCCGCGCTCGACCACGCGGCCGCGGTCCATGATCCAGATCCAGCGCCCGTCCTTGTGGCGCATGCGAAACTCTTCCTCGAAATAGGGCGCATCGCCGCGGATGTGGGCGACATCGGCCGTTCGCGCGCGCTCGACGTCGTCGGGATGGATGAATTTCAGCCATTCCGCGCCGCTGTCGGATATCTCGTCCGGTCGATAGCCGATCAGGGCGCACCAGATATTCGAATAATGGGTCTTGCCGGTTGCAAGATTGGCGTCCCAGACGCCGATCCGGCCGTTCTCGGTGGCAATCGCCATCCGCTCGTTGAGCTTCTCCAGCTCGACCCGTTGCTCGACCTGTTCGGAAATATCCTGAAACGCGCCGATCAGGCGCACGGGCGCCCGGTTGCTGTCGAACTCCGCCGAGCCGGCGGTGCGCACCCAGATCTGCTTTCCGTCTGCCCGGATCAACGGCAGTTCGATATCCCACGGCGCGCCTGTCTCGATGCTGGTTTCGACGGCGGCTTCGATGACGGCGCGCGCCTCGGGGGCATAATAGGCGATCGCTTCTTCCATGCTCGGACTGTATCCGGTCTCGACGCCGTGGATCCGGCAGGTTTCCTCGGACCAGTAGACCTTCTCCTCGACAAGATCGACTTCCCAGCCGCCGACGCCGGCGAGATTGCCGGTGCGCTCGAGGAATTCGCGGCTCTGGCGCAGTTCCTGTTCCTCATGTTTCTGGCGCGTTATGTCGCTCAGCGTGCCGAACATCCATTCCGGCATGCCGCCCTCCGTCCAAGTGAGCACGCGGCCGCGCGCTACGGCCCAGACCCAATCGTCGGATTTGTGGTGAAGGCGCGCCTCGCAGTCATAGACCTCGGCCTCCCCGTGCAAATGCCGGGAGAGCTCCAGTTCATGCGCAGCGCGGTCGTCCGGATGGATCCGGCTCACCCAGGTCGCCATGTCGATCGGTTCGAGCTCGTCCCGTTCGTAGCCGATGATGTCGGCCCAGAGGTGATTGAGACGGAGCTCGCCCGTCTGGACGTTCCACTCCCACGTGCCGGAACGCGTCGCCTCGATGATCTGCTGCAGACGCCTGCGCTCCTCGATCAGCGCATTCTCGGCCTTCCGGCGCTGGGTCACATCCTCGATCGTGGAAATGATGCGCAACGGATTGCCCGCGCTGTCGCGTTCAAGAATGGCGGAGAGCAGGACGTCGAGCACCTGGCCCGCGCGCGTGACCATCTGATAACGCACATTCTCGCAATGCCCGTCGAACAGGAAGGCGGGCAGGACCTCGGTGCGCGAGATCAGTGCCGATTCCGGCGTCAGGAATTCGGCGAGCTTGCGGCCGATCACTTCCTCCCGGTTATACTTCATCACGTCGAGCCAGCGGTCGCTCACGCTCAGGATCGTCCCCGTCGGGTCGGTCGAGTGCAGCATGGCCGGCGTGGCGCGATAAAGCCGTTCGATCCGTCTTTCGGCGGCTTCCAGCTCACGCTGGGTTTTAACGACCTCGCTGATGTCGCGGATGATTTCTGTGGCCCCGGTCAAGGCGCCGTCTTCGGAGATCACAGGCCCGAGCGATACGGAGACGGGGACCCGGCGGCCGGTACGGTGAAGCCGCTCGGTTCTCAGATTCCGAGTCGCCGCGCCGTCTGCGAGCCGAGCCGCGAGATCCGTCTGCGCTTCAAGATGTTCCGGCGCGACGATCAGCGAAAGCGGTCTACCGATCGCCGCATCGGCGCTGTAGCCGAACAGGCGCTCGGCCGCCGCGTTCCATTGGCGGATCGTGCCAGCGATGTCCATCGTCAGGATCGCGTCGGGACTGTTTTCAAGGATGGAGCGCGCCTCGGCCTCGACGGCCAGCAGTTCGCGCTCGTGAAGGGCGATCAGCCGGGCCTCCAGCGCCTTTGCCGCCGCCCGGGCAAGATGACCCAGAATCTCCTTCTGATGCGCGCTGAGCGTCTTCGGCTTCTGGTCGACCACGCAGAGCGTGCCGACCCTCTCGCCATCGGAAAGCTGAAGCGGAACGCCGGCGTAAAAGCGGATCCTGAGGCCGTCGGTCACCAGCGGGTTGTCCGAAAACCGCCGGTCCCGGGTGGCGTCCTCCACCTCCATCAGCTCTTCGCCCTGAAGGGCGTGGGAGCAGAAGGAGATGCTGCGATCCGTCTCGCTCACGTTCTCAAGGCCGTAATTCGCCTTGAACCATTGTGTGTCCTCGTTGAGGAGGGTGATGAGCGAGATCGGCGTGCCGCAGACCAGGGCCGCGGCCTCTGTCAGCGCATCCAGTTCTGCGGCCGGAGCCGTGTCGAGCCGTCTCAGCCTTTCATAGGCCGACAGCCGGTCGATATCCGTCTCTGTCGCTCGATCGGCCATCTGTTGCGTGACCTCCGTAGTCTGGCGGCGGTTCATGCCGGCGCTCGTCGTCTCCCGTGACCCGAACCACGATACTAGGATGTTCTTGTCCCTTAAACGACCCGTCGCGCATTTCGGATCCGCATGTGGGCCGGGGCAGGCGCAAATACACTCCGGAGTGGAGAGTATAAAACTATAATAATCAATGGCTTGTGAGTTTATGTCGATAAACCGATCAGCCAGGAAAAAATCGCCCTGACCGGGCTCGCTTCCTAGATTTCGATGGGTTCCTGAACGAGGTCGACGCCGAAGCGCGCCTTTACCCTTTCGCGGACGAGCGCGGCGAACCGGGCAACATCCCGGCGCGTCGCGCCGCCGTGATTGACCAGAACCAGCGCGTGACCGTCATAGGTTCCGACCGGGCCGAGGCGCTCTCCCTTCAGCCCGCATTGCTCGATCAGCCAGCCGGCGGACAGCTTCACGCGGCCGTCGGGCTGGGGGTAGCGCGGGGCGCCCGCAAGGCGTTCGGCTTCCTCGGTGCTGACCACCGGATTGTGAAAGAACGAGCCGGCGTTGCCAAGGCTGCGCGAGTCGGGAAGTTTCGATTGCCGCAGGGCGAGCACGCTTGCCATGACTTCCGCCGGCGCAGCGTCGTCGGGGAAGCCTTCCAGTCCCGCATAGGCTTTGGTCGGCGACCAGTCGCGGGGCAGGGCCAGCGTGACCGAGAGGATGACATGCCGGCCCGGCTCGATCTTGAACCGGCTCTGGCGATAGCCGAAGCCGCATTCTGCGGCCTTGAAGGTCTCGATTGCGCGCGTTTTCGTGTCGAAGGCGGTCAGTTCGAAAAAGACATCGGAGAGCTGGACGCCATAGGCGCCGATATTCTGCACCGGCGCGGCGCCGACCGTGCCGGGAATGCCGGCGAGGTTTTCGAGACCCGGCATGCCGCGC